>CAZHBL010000329.1:0-6490 GCA_964530105.1 uncultured Pirellulales bacterium
CACCCCCCCACCCCCCCCCCGCCCCCCCCCCCCAACAAAAACACAAACACCCCCCCCCCTCAACCCGGGCACGCCTCGGTGTTGAAACGAAATACGAGATGCTTGACAATCTGAATATTTTGCTGGGTGTGACCGGCGGAGTCGCTGCATACAAAGCGGTCGATTTAGCTGGTAAGCTGACCGTCTGCGGGGCCCGGGTAAAAACAATAATGACCGATTCCGCTTGCCGGCTCGTCGGGCCGAAGAGCTTCGAGGCGGTCACCCAGTCTGCCGTCTTTACGACCATGTGGAGTACGCCTGAAGAATATCAAATCAGCCATATAGCGCTGGTCGACTGGGCCGACGTCGTTGTCGTAGCACCTGCAACAGCTAATATTCTCGGCAAAATTGCAAACGGTATCTGTGACGATATGCTCAGCACTACCCTTTGCGTCTGCTGGCCTTTGGTAGAATCAGGAGCGACACTTTTGGCCCCTGCGATGAATAATAATATGTGGGCAAACCCGGCCGTGCAGCACAATGTCAAAACATTGGAAAAAAGAGGCTTCCAATTCATAGGCCCCGCAGAAGGCCGGCTCGCGTGCGGCGCCGAGGGCATCGGCAGAATGTCCGAGCCGCAGGATATTCTGGAAGCAATCGAAAAAATCGCCTCCAAAATTAAGAAACGTGAAGTGTGAAACGAAACAGGAGATATACTTCTTAGCCTGCTCTGAGCGAAGCCGAAGGGAGATATAAGATGCGAATCTTAATCACAGCAGGCGGAACTCGCGAATACATTGACCCTGTCCGCTTCATTTCCAACGCAAGCAGCGGGAAGATGGGTTATGCACTTACCCGGGCGGCACTAAAAGCCGGACACAAAGTCACGCTCATCACAGCACCAGCAAGTCAAAAGCCGCCGATCGCGGCAAAGCTCGTCAACGTAGAAACCGCCGCCCAGATGTTTGAGGCCGTAAAGAAACATTTGGAGCCATGCGACTGCCTGATTATGGCCGCCGCGGTAGCCGACTATACTCCTGCCCGTCCGGCCAAAACCAAAATACGAAAGACCGGCGAGTCATTGACCATCAAATTAAAACCCACAACCGACATCCTGAAATGGGCGGGAAAGCACAAAAAGAAAGATCAAATCGTTATCGGCTTCGCTTTAGAAGATAAAAACGTAATAGCACGGGCCGAAAAGAAGCTGAACGAAAAGAATCTTGATATGATAGTCGCCAACACCAGTGCCGCAATCGGTGTCGACAAATCATCCGTTCAGATAAAGATGCCCGGCCGCGAATGGATGAAACTTCTCAAAGCAAGTAAAGCAGTAATCGCCGGAAAAATTATCTCTCTGGCGGGGAGTATTTATAAAACGGCGCGCTAATTCGCGTTGTACTAAGAACTTAAATATGATGGCATAGTTACTATGGAAAGTGTTCGATTATCCACTTAACAAAAGGAGATATGACAATGAACACAACGACTAAAAAGATTGCTCTGTTGTTGCTGCCTTTGCTGATATGTGCCGTGAACACAGCATCTGAGCAGCCGGTTTTCCCGGTCAAGGTGAGTGAGAGCGGGCGATATATTGTTGACAGCAATGGCAATCCCGTCTTCTGGATGGGCACCACTCAATGGCAAATCTTTCGGGAATATACTCTGGACGAAGCCAGAATCATTCTTGAAAAAACCAGGAGCAATGGCTTTGTCTTTATTCAGGCGATGCTCATGGGAGTTGGTGACGGCACTCAGCCCAACGTGCACGGCCACAAGCCCTGGATTAATGACGACCCCCTCACGCCGAACGAGGAGTATTTCAGGAACGTGGACTCTGTTATCCGGATAGCACAGGATAACAACCTGATCTTTTCGGTAACACTTTATCATCAACGATACCGCAAGTGTATAACGTTAGAGAACGCCCGCGCATGGGCGAAATGGCTTGCCGGCCGGTACAAGGATGTCCCGAATATCGTATGGTCCATGACACCCGAGGCAAAACAGGAGTTTGTTCCAATTCTCCGGGAGTTGGCCGCGGGACTCCACGAAGGAGACGGAGGCTTCCATATTATCACCTTTAAACCCGATCCTGCACCATATACATCCAGCTTCATTCACGACGAGAACTGGCTGGCATTTAACTCGATGCAAACGTGGAACAGGGTCGACCTGATTTATCCGATGGTGACCAAAGATTATAACCTTAAGCCCGTAAAGCCCGTTCTAATGGCTGAGGGTGCCTATGAAGAAGGCTCCGAATACGGATTTGAAGTGACTCCTCTATGGATCCGCAGGCAGGCATACTATTCATACCTGGCCGGCGCCCATCACACATACGGCCACAACGATAGCTGGCGCGTCCTGCCGACGTGGAAGAAGGCCCTTGATGCACCCGGCGCTGTTCAGATGGGCGTTCTTAAGAAAATATTCATGGGTCTGAATGAGTGGTGGTATCTTGTTCCTGATCAGTCGATCTTTGCCGCCGGCGGCCAAACTGGCGGAAAAGTGCTGAACCTTGCAGCCAGGCATCAAGATGGCGAATGGATTATGGTGTATTTAGGCGACAAGACAAACTTCTCAATCAATATGAATAAGATCACCGCCGGAAACAAAGTTGACGCGTCCTGGGTGGACCCAAAAACCGGCGATGAAGTTTCAACTGGCAGTTTTTCAAATACGGCAGTGGAATCCTTCTCGACACCAGATGACTGGGAAGATGCCATATTGATACTAAAAGTATCTGCCGATTGAAAATCTTATATCCGTACATCTTTCGGCTACGAATATAATTCATGATGCAAAGCTACAGCAGCCCTTACAGTGTAAAACATCTAAGATTTACAAATTCCGTTTGCTGAATTTCGTATCTCGCGTAGGATTCTACCGGCAGATGCGTTAATCCTTCAACCCGCCGGAAAAACTAATTCAAGGAGAAAGATGACGAGAACCGAGCCGCACCGCGCCCCATATCGTTAGAAAGAGCAGCACAAAAAAGACAAGAGCGGAGATAACGATTGATGCGGCGAACTTCGCCGGAGTAAGACTGGTCAAAGCCGACATGGGGTGGGTGAGCTGCCCCAAAGCCTCCAAGTGCTCTTCCAGCCGCATAAGGTCCGACATCGGCTTTTCAAGCCTTGCGACTTGATCCAGCGAGACATTCAATGTAGCGAGTTGCACCATCGGATTCCGCAGGCCGGCCAGCTTCTCCATAGGGACATCAAGACCGGCAACGGCCTCCAGGGCATCTCTCAGTTCGGCGACGGCATGGAGTGGCTCCTCGAGCCGCGCCACCGCTTCCAGGTCTGTCTGCAGGCCGGCAATTTGTCGCAATGGTTCCTTCAAGTCTGCAACCTGCGCCATCGGTTCGCGCAGGCCGGCCAACTCTTCCATAGGGCCCTTGAGATCGGCAACCTCATTGAATGTCGTACCAAGAGCGGCCAGCTCCTGCATGGGCTCCCTCAGTGAATTTACCTGCAGCAAAGTCGATTCGAGGGTTTCCATAGTCTGCGTTGTGGCTGCGACCGCTGCCGTGCTTCTATCAATGGCCCGGTTGGTGGTTTTGATACCTTCGGTATTGTCTTGAATCACCTCGGCCATTCGGCATCCTAATCCCAATGCAATGACCAACAACGACGTGCTGTAGCATAACGCTTTCTGTTTCATGACTCTATCTCCCTGGCACTGTGAGTTTTGTAGATTAACATACAACTATCATAATTGTCTGTCCCGCTTGTGCAAAATCTATTTTGGACGACCTACCGGCAAAGAACACAGCCTTCCGTTTAGTTTGACCTCCAGTTTGCTTATAAGCTTATTTGTACCTAACGGCCTGTCTGTTCGACAATAGACACCCGGGGAGGCGCCAATCTCCGAACTCTCTGTATAGTCTTTCAGCGCCTGCCTCCCTAATTATACTCATTCGCTGCTCCGGGGCAGCGACCGCCAATCCGATGATTATTAGGATTAGCCGTCTTTTATACCGAGGTCGTCTTTTGTGAGGATGGACTCGAATTTGTGGCCGGCCCGGATGATATTTTCTTCGGCTCCCTGCCTGCGGTCGATAACGCAGACGATCTTTTTTACCGTCGCCCCGGTTTCGGTAATAATCTTAGCTGCTTCAAGGACCTGTCCGCCGGTCGTGGCGATGTCCTCGACGAGCAAAACGACGTCGCCGGCCTTCAAAACGCCTTCGACCATTTTGCCGGTTCCGTAACCTTTTTTGCTATTGCGAATTATTATCCAGTTTTTACCTGTCGCCATGGCTGTGGCGGCTGCCAGGGCGACTCCGCCTAATTCAGCGCCGGCTATCAGGGTGACATCATCCGTCATATGTCCGGCAAATTCTTCGCCCAGCGCCTTGAGTATATCCGGGCAGGTCTCGAACAAATATTTATCGAGATAATATTTACTTTTCTTGCCGCTGCGAAGGACAAAATCGCCTTCGAGATATGCTGTCTCTTTGATGCGTTTTATCAATTCTTCTCTGGTCATCTTTCATACCTCGTGACCCGAGTGAAGGGTCGAATTATAACATTCAGACGTTAAGTTCCACTTTTTTAGCCAGCGCTTTTCGATATTTCCTGCGGATAGGCAAAACGATATCTTTGGCAAATTCATCGACCTGCTGCGGCGCCCGGCCGATGTACGCATCGGGATTCAGTATTTTTTCGAAATCCACCTTGGCGAAGGCGATGTCCGCTTTGAGCCGGCCGACCAGGTCGTTGGGCATGCCGAGTTTCTTGACCTGAGCAGCGGCGGCGTACGAGTGCAGCCTTATTTTTTCGTGTAGCTCCTGCCTGTTGCCGCCGGCTTTTACCGCCGCCATTAGGATGTTTTCGGTGGCCATAAACGGCAGCTCGGCGGCGACGCGTGCGGCGATGACTTTCGGATAGACAACAAGCCCGTCTGCCACGTTGATAAGGATTTGCAGGATACCATCGACGGCAAGGAACGCCTCCGGAATCACGATTCGCCTGTTTGCCGAATCGTCGAGCGTTCTTTCGAGCCACTGTTCGGAGGCCGTCATCTGCGGGCTGGAGGCCAGGCTCAGCACAAATCTGCTAAGGGCCGTTGTTCGCTCGCAGCGCATCGGATTTCTTTTGTATGGCATGGCCGAGGAGCCGATCTGCGATTGTTCGAACGGCTCTTCGATTTCCTTGAGATTGGCGAGTAGCCTGATGTCGTTGCACATTTTGTGAGCGGACTGCGCGATTGACGCAAGGGTATTGACAACGAGGGCGTCGATTTTCCGCTGATAGGTCTGGCCCGTTACGGCACAGATTTTCTTAAAGCCGAACGCCGCGGCTACCGACTTATCGAGCTGCTTTACTTTGCTGTGATTGCCGTCGAAAAGCACCAGGAACGAGGCCTGCGTGCCCGTCGTGCCCTTGACGCCTCGAAAGGGCAGCGTTTCGAGCCGGTGCTCGATTTCCTGCAAATCCATCACAAACTCGTAACACCAAAGCGTCGCCCTCTTACCGACGGTGGTCAACTGGGCCGGCTGGAAGTGTGTAAAGCCCAGCGTTGGTAGTGAGCGGTATTTATTGGCGAACTTTCCAAGCAGGTTAATCACTGCGGCGAGCTTGCCGGCGACAATCCGCAGCCCCTCCCGCATGATTATCAAGTCGGCATTGTCACCGACGTAACAGCTTGTCGCGCCCAGGTGGATGATCGGCTCGGCCTTCGGCGCCGCATCGGCGAACGTATAGACATGCGCCATCACATCGTGCCGGAATTGCTTCTCGTAACCGGCGGCTTTTTTGAAGTCAATATAGTCGAGGTGCCTGGCCATCTGCTTTATCTGACTGTTTTTTATATCCAGCCCAAGTTTCTGCTGGGCCTTTGCCAGCTCAAGCCAGAGCCGGCGCCAGGTGGTGAATTTCTTCTGAGCGCCGAACAGCTCAGCCATTTCTCTCGAAGCGTTTCTTTCAACGAGAGGACTTTTATAAACATCGTTATCTTCTGCCATTTTTTCTCTACCTGTCTTCGAGTTGTAGTTGTAGGGTGGGACCTGTCCTGAGCCAAGCCGAAGGGTTGCCCCACCATTATTTAATCTTGCTCCTGACTTTTGCCTGGCGTTTGGCTAATAGGCGCTCGATTTCTTCGATATCTTTTTCATTCAGATCCCAGTCGGCCGCCGGGGCGGTTTCGATAATCTGCTGCGGACTTCTTGCTCCGACGATTGCGGCGGTGACTTCGGGTCTTCGAAGGATCCAGCTAATCGCCAGCTCGGCGCAGGTCCTGCCGTTACGCTCGGCGATCTTTTTCAGGTCCTCGACAAGCTCGAGCGTAGCACTGAACTGCGGCTCAAGAAAATCTGAACTCATTCTGCGATGGTCGTCCGGAGCCAGAGCCTCAAAGCGGGCACGGTTGAATTTGCCTGTAAGCAATCCCCGCTGAATCGGGCTGTATGCAACGACACCCATCTCGTTTCGCCCGCAGTAGTCCAGCAGTTCATCTTCCACTTCGCGATGGAGCATGCTGTAGGGCGGCTGGAGCGAGACGG
>CAZHBL010000330.1:0-6441 GCA_964530105.1 uncultured Pirellulales bacterium
CCGCCTGGTCTGCGTTGAAGAAGATGGAGACATTTTAGGAGAATATACGTATAATAGTTTAGGGCAAAGGGTCATCAAGGCTGCAAGCGGGGTTACTACCGTTTACCATTATGATCTTTACGGAAAGTTGATTGCGGAAAGCACCTCAGATGGCACAATGATCACAGAGTACCTGTACATGGGCAAAATCCGCATGGCCATGGTTGATGGGACCAGTGGCGAAATGTATTATTACCTGAACGATCGCTTAGGTACACCGCTAATCATGACAGATAATACCGGTACCGTGGTCTGGGAGGCATACTATAAACCCTTTGGTGACGCCACCATAAATCCCAACTCCACCGTGGAGAACAATATCAGATTTCCGGGCCAATACTATGACGAAGAAACCGGCTTCCACTATAATTACCATCGTTACTATGATCCAAAGACAGGAAGATATCTAAGACCAGATCCAATTGGCTTGGGTGGAGGTATTAATCTTTTTGGTTACGCGCTAAATAACCCTGTTAATTGGATTGATCCACTCGGTTTATATCGTTATCCACCTGGAACTATGTGCCCCATAATCAAATGCGACTGGCAGGAACTTGCCGACTGCGTAAATGATAGACTGAAACATACATCTCCTGATACTATACTGCAATGTTTGATGTGCGCAGCTACGCGCGGAATGCAACAGGAAGCTTGTGCTACCTGCCTTTCAGATAGCATTGTGGGAATAGGGGAGTGCTACACAGATTATTGTAAAGTTGAATATATACCTTGTAGTAAACTAAATGAATCTGATGATTCATGTGAAAGCCGTTATCGAGGTCGTCGTGGCGTATGGCCTCATCAGCCTTATTAATTTATTAAGTTAATCCTTATGAAGAAAGGAAAAAATGAATTGAATAGATTGTCAAAAAGGCCAACTGGCCTACTTATAATTACAATTATTTTTATTTCTTTTACCATATTAAATCTATATCTTTTTGTTAAGCCCTTTACAATTTATAATAGTACACTATTTGGAAGGATTTCGGCTTTTTCATGGGCTATACTAGATGGATTAGTTGTTTACGGACTTATTGTGATGGCACATTGGATTAGAAGAATATTGATTTTGGCTTATATCATTTCAATAGTTGCTACTGTTGCAGCAGCAATTTATGGCAATTTTTATGCTGCAATATTTGTTTTAGTTGTCTGGAGCATCATATACTTACCATCTATTCGATACTTAAATAAGCAAGAAATAAAGCAATTGCTCGCGCCATCTTAATTTAAAACACCATTTTCTCCTAGCAAAGCACTGATGTTTGCGTGAATTTTTAATACTGCCGAAAACACTGTTTGAGAAAAACATCTTGCGCTTAGCGAGCGTACTAATTTTTTGTATGGGCGTTTACATATGTTTGCGCCCTGCGTATATTGCAGAGAAGATTAAATTGTTATACAGGGCATATCCGCTTGTTAGGTATGCTGGAGAGAAGCAGTTGACGAGCAGATCCGGTTTTGTAAGAGCCGCCGGCATTGTGCTTATTATTGTTGGAATTATCTGTTTTTTTTCAATATGAGTGTGCTTATCAATTGGATCAGATCACCGGATTTAAACAACACTAGCAATTCTGCAAATTCATCAATACCCCCATTTGTATTTATAATAAATAGATGCGGATATCATAATCGAAAATTTATATGCATATGCCCGTCACTTATTTGTATTTACATTAATTGTGATAATCAGAGAGGTACGAATTGCACATTTCATAATCTAAGGACAAATATAAAATTGCTCACAAGCGTTTTAAGATCCTTCCTTTTAATAGCTTTCTTATTGTGTACGTCCCTTCTTTTTCATTTTCGATAAAAATGCTTGACAAATTTCGCTTGTGGTTATATCTTTACCACATGGTAAAATAATTACCACAAAGCACATCTCAAAGATGTACCATCATATTAACAATCAGTAGGCCAAAAAAGAAGGAGGGCGCCATGTTTGGTGAATTTATTAAATCCCTTAGAATTGAAAGAGACATAGGGCTGAGGGAATTTTGCCGTCGTTTATCAATCGATGCGAGTAACTGGAGCAAGGTGGAGCGAGGTCTCTTGTCGCCACCTCAAGACAAAGATAAATTAGATCAAATAGCAGAAGTTCTCAACGTTGAAAAAGGTTCAGAATTGTACAATGAGCTAACAGACAAGGCATCAATTGCTGCAGGAATTATTCCGAAAGATATTCTTTCAGACAAGGAAACATTGAGTTCTTTGCCAATGTTTTTCAGGACCGTTAGAAGTGAAAAACCGACACCTGAAGAGCTTGAAAAACTGATTAGAAAAATCAGGGGAGATGGTTAATGTGTAAAAACCAACCTCTTCCCGGACAATCAACCTCTCTCCTTCCCCTCCATTAATACCAGTTTTGCACTGGTCTTTTACTGGGTACTTTTCTGGCCTTGACTTTTTGGGAATTTCCGCCAAAATAACAAACAGTTGTATGAAAATTTTTCATTCAATTCATAGCACTCTAAAATTCGAGTTTCCGCATGGGTGAATACCTCAAAATGTGCCTACCTCGCTCCTGACAGGATCTGGTCATTTCTGTTGTGAGCCCATTGTTTTTTTTGTTCCGGAAATTTTTTACAACGGAAATTTTTGTACAGAAAGGGTCAGTCTGTGTTTGTAGTTTTATACAGATTGTATAATCATTGTTGGAGATAAACAATGAAAAAAATAATTAAAACTCTCATCGTGTTAATAACAATTTTACAGCCTTGCCAATTGTTTGGGTATTCAATAGATGACGATTGGATATTCAGCGTTGCATTCATCGTAAATAAGTCGACCGGTCGTACTGGAACAGGCTTTTTTGTTTTTCGTCGGACAGAAGCGAAAAGAGGAAAACTCTTTCTCGTCTCAAACAAACACGTGCTCCTTCCAAAGCCTATTGCCTCAAATAAGGACCAGAAACTCGCCACTGCTCTTGTCCACATAACCACAGAGAAAAATGGCATTCTGTCGATCACAAAATTCTCTCTCATCTTGAGAAAAGAAGATGGTACTGATCTGTGTGTTGGGCATCCTCGAGATGATGTGGATGTTGCTGTCATTGAAGCTACGCCTTATGTTGTAGAAAACGAGAAGATGCGTGGAGGATACAAAATAGGCAAGATCTATGAGTCGAGATTTGCGACAAAGAAATCCATAACTGAAACATCGCTTACACTTGGCGATCGTATTGTCATCCTTGGATATCCACTTAATATGGTGGAAGGCAGTACAGCTGTGGCCCTGGCACGTGGCGGGACGATTGCTACACCACCCGATCGGGACTACCGTAATAGTCCGGTTTTCCTTATTGACTGTTCTACAATCCGAGGCTCTAGCGGAAGTCCCGTTTTCGTACCCGTCCGACCCTACAAGGTTAATCGTAAACCAGATGGCAAAGTCAAGCTGAGCAGTTTGGGAGGTTATGTTCCTGAACTATTAGGGATCGTATCTGCGACCATATCAGATTGGGAACTTATTCTAAAAAAAACTTTAACATTTGGTGCAGAACCTCAGACATTTTCCGTTATGGAGACTGCAAATCTAGGCATTGTTTTTAGGGCTGACACCATTTCTGAAACCATTGATGCCACGAGTATAATGCGTTACATAGAAAATGATCAAAACTAATATCTCCAACCATTTGTTTAACATTGACGTGCAGGGGCGGGCGGCCTAAGCTGTTTAGACTTCCGGGGTCCCTCATGGGTTATGTCTGTTTAGTCTTCCGGTTACCCTGCCCGCACCTTAACAATCCGTTAGAAGTATGAATTACAGGATCAGGGGAATAAACTATGCACGCCCTTACTAGTGCCAGAATTGTCAATTACAGATCATGTATAGACGCCTCTTTCAACCTCGCTGATTTTACCCCGCTCGTTGGACCCAACAATGGAGGTAAATCAAACATTCTCTCTGGTATCAAGTGGCTAATGCGACCTACCGCTCTTTCAGCGACGGATTTCAACGATCCCAGGCAACCTGTCTTCGTTGAGGGAATCATCTCGGGAATTACTCCTGAAGTACTCGATGGCCTTGAGAAGTCACATCGTACTAAGATCGAGCCTCTCTGCGCTGACAAAACCCTGGCTATCCGTCGTTTTCAGCCCGCACCAAGCAGATCCGTAAAGGATGTGGATCTGCAGGTCATCGATAACGATACGGAAGAATGGAAAAAGGCTCCCACTGGCATCCCCAACGCACTCTCAGCGCTTTTTCCAGAGCCCATCGAGATTGGCGCAATGGAGGATGCCGCAGAGGACGCCGCCAAATTCAAGACCAGCACCACAATCGGCAAACTGATCGGCGACATTGTGGAGCCCATTCGCGATCAGCATGGCGAGGCAATTCGTCGAGAGCTAGACGGTCTTAGAAAGAAGCTAAGCGCTGACGGTGAAGACCGCCCTAAGCAGGTGCTGGACTTTGATAAAACCGCTAATACTGTGCTCCGCACATTCTTCCCTGACATTACCATCCGAATGCACATACCCACGCCGGAAGTAGACGAACTCTTCAAAACAGGTACAATAAAGGCATATGAGCAGGATGGAGTCGGCCGGGACATCACGTCTCTCGGACACGGAGCTCAGCGGGCTATCCAAATGGCTTTGGTTCAGTGTCTAGCTGACAAGAGTTCACTGCCTGCTGGCGGCGCAGTGAGAAAGCTGCTCATCGTTGAGGAGCCAGAGCTGTATTTACATCCTCACGGCATTGAACAAGTGCGCGTATCGTTGAAAAAGCTATCACGCTCTAGCTATCAAGTACTCATTGCGACCCACTCTCCCCTTATGATCTCGTCAGCCGATGTTCCTGACACGCTTCTTGTCAGAAAATCGCCCGAACGAGGCACGGAAGCACGAAAGACACTTCGAGGAGTTGTAGAGGCTGCGATGGCCGATCACCCCAGCCAAGCGGCCATGCTGTTTTCGCTATCACACTCCAGCCAGATTCTCTTTGCCGATCGAGTGGTTCTAGTGGAAGGCAAGACAGAGCACAGGCTATTACCGTCGCTTTTCGAGAAGGCTTCGGGGAGAACTCTAGGACTCGCAAAAATCGCCTTGATAGAGCAAGGCGGGGCAGATAACACACCTAAGTCCATGAAGATCCTGAAGGCCATCGATTTGCCCTGTAAGGCCGTAGTAGACCTTGACTATGCATTCCGCGGTGCGCCTAAGGAAGGCCTGATCGCCCAAGACGATGAGGACATACAGGAGTGTAAGAAGGTTCTGAAAGAAATGGAAGATTCAGGGGAGTGCAAATTAGATGAGGAAGGATTGCCGATGAAGGGAGGTGCGCTGACGCCAATTGAAGCATATGCAAGGTTGTCAGAGCACAGCCAAGCCTCCATCAATATCAATTCGCTGCACGGCAATCTGCTTGAGAAAGACATTTGGCTTTGGAAATCGGGAGCGATCGAGAATCACTTGGGGCTTCAATCGAAATCTGAGCAGAGCTGGGCGGAATTTCTTGAGAGCATACGATCTTACGGATTCGACTCGGTTACTGATAAGGAAGGGATATTTGAGTTTCTTCAGTGGCTCGACAACTAGATCTGAAAACCTAACACGCACATGAATCTGGCAGTCGCATTCGGCGCTTGCAGGTTCATGCGCAAAGCGTCAACCCATCTGCGAAACAGAAGACTTTTATTCGGCAGAAAACCATGATCCCGCGTCTTATGCGGATCAGTTTAAAATTGTTAGGCGCAATTAACAAACCAGAGATAGCAGACTATGGACGAACCCATTAGGTACATGATGGATTGCGATGCATTGCCTGAGAAGTATCCTACGCACATGCACGACCCAGGCTTTTGGGAGAGCTTAGGGCGGGCAATAGCAACATTCGGTTTCCTTGAAGATATACTGGCCAAAGCCATTTTTTCGTTTACTGCAACAAAGCCATATACAATATATAGCGAAGAGGAATTTCAACAGGTCTATGCCAAGTGGCTTCAAAAGTTGGAGAGAGCGCTAACGGATCAGCTTTGGAACCTTATCGAATCATACGGAAAGGCAGTGCGCGAACATCCAGACTCCACAATTGGAAATCTAGATGAGCTTATAGATCAATTGAAAGAAGCCTCAAGAATACGGAACGTTATCTGTCACGGTTCGTGGCGCCTCCCGGACTCTTATGGGGCGTCAATCCCGTTCTTTGTTAACCGCAAACAAGAGCGCTTCGAAAAACCCATAGATACTAAGTTCTTGGATCAAGTTCAGAGGCATACAACAAAACTGATTTGTGACATCATCAATACGGTTACTCATATGGGCTGGCAGTTCCCAGGTTCTAAAGGCCCTGGCAAACCAGTTTGGTAAAAGGATCAATGAGTTGTCCATATGCGTCTCGCTTAATCGGGTAGCCGGGGGTCTTAACCCCCCAGCCCCCACAACACCCAGCATGCGG
>CAZHBL010000331.1:0-6409 GCA_964530105.1 uncultured Pirellulales bacterium
ATACTTTATTAAGCTGGACAGCAGGATATGGCGGAAAACTGCACACCGTATATATTGGTACCGATTTCGACGATGTGAACGGTGCAACAGAAGGTACATCGCAGGGTCCAACGACTTATAATCCTGGCACGCTCGAATTAGAGGGGGTTTATTACTGGAGGATCGATGAGTTTGACGGAGAAAGCACTTATAAAGGCGATGTCTGGAGCTTTACGACTCCCGGCGCTGTGGGCAGTCCGAATCCGTCTAATGGAGCTGTGGATGTGCAGATGACGGTGATTCTTAGCTGGACTCCGGCCGATAGTGCCGCATCGCATGAAGTATACTTCGGCAAAGATAAGGACGCCATACGCAATGCCGATAAAAATTCGCCGGAATACAAAGGCCCAAAGGTACTGGGCGCTGAGAGCTATGACCCTGGTAAACTTGCCTGGTACGCTGCGTATTATTGGCGTATAGATGAGGTCGATAGTCTCGGTGATACGCAGAAGGGCCCGCTCTGGAGCTTTACGACGGCCGACTTCATTTCTGTGGACGATTTTGAGGATTATAACACCGGCGAAAACCAGATATGGTACGCATGGCTTGACGGCCTCGGCTTCGGCACGTCGGATACGCCGCCTTACTCGCCCGGCAACGGCACGGGTTCGGCCGTGGGCGACGAGACGACCTCTTCTTATTGTGAAGAACAAATAGTCCATGGCGGCGGAAAATCCATGCCCGTGATTTATGACAACAATAAGCAGGGCTACGCGTACTATTCAGAGGTAGAGAAGACGTTGAGCACCACGCGTGACTGGACCGATGAGGGCGTTGGCACATTGACGATTTGGTACAGGGGCCAGTCGGATAATGACGCCGAGCTGTTGTATGCCGCTATAGCTAATATGGGTGGCTCACCTGCAATAGTGGTCCATGATGATCCGGCTGCGGCACAGGTTGACGTTTGGACGCAGTGGGTAATCCCGCTTCAGGCTTTTGCCGATCAGGGCGTCATTTTGACCGATGTCGACAAAATCGCGATCGGCCTGGGCACCCAAGGTAATCTAACGACGCCGGGCGGAGCAGGTAAGATGTACTTCGATGACATTCGGCTTGATAAGCCGACTCTGGAACCGGAGCCGGAGCCGCAACCTTAATCCGGAGCTTAGATTACCATGGCCTTTAATAAGGCCTGGTAATAAGAGACGATTAAATGATGGATAAAAATCAATACGGGGCCCATAGCGAGACAATTCGATATGGGCCCCAGTGAATTTGCCCCAATGCATAATTAGAAGATTTTCCTTGACGGGAAGACCACAAATCCGGTATAAGGAAAATTGTTAGCATCTGTGGGCTTTTAGTCTTGTAGTGGATATAATTACTGGTGTTTATTTTAGATTTTCACTGTAGTTAACCGCCCATATTGGAATTTACCGGAAGGAGGTAATTGCATGTCGTAAGTGATGTCCGGGGCAGACATAAATTCAAGGTGTAGCGAGACTGAAAATTACAACGGCATTTTGTTACTTTTTAAACTTTCTTTTACAAAGGAGAATCATGATGTATAGAAAATTATTTTGTTTAGCTTCTCTCGTTTTGGTGCTGAGTCTCGTCAGTACAAATGTGGCGTTTGGCGGCAAGGTGTGGGAAACCAGAGTCAGCAGCGGTAATGATGATGCTGAACAGAATGTCAGCAGCGGCGGTATGGATTTAACCAGCAGCGACCTGGAGATTTTCGATGACGGCTTTCTGCAGGTAATAGGTCTGCGCTTCGTCGATATCCCCATTCCGAAAGGCGCAATCGTGGATAACGCATATATTGAATTCACTTGTGATGAGATAAAAGGCGGTACGCAACCTGTTAGTGTTATCATCGAGGGTCAGCTTAATCCTAACCCTCCTGCGTTTGCCAACGTTGCTAACAATATTTCCAATCGGCCGACAACGACAGCTAACGTGGTGTGGATTCCCGCGAATTGGACCGAAGAAGGTCAAAAGGACAAGACCTCGGATATTACATCTGTCATCCAGGAGATAATAAACCAGGGCGATTGGGCCTTTGGTAATGCCCTGGTGCTAATCCTCAGAGACAATCCGGATAATCCCTCAACAGGCGTTCGATGCGCCGAGTCTGCCAGTGACATAAGCAATGCACCATTACTGCATATAGAATTCAGGGGTAAATTTGCGGTGGAACCCATTCCGGCTGACGGTGGCCTGTATGAGGACACATCGGCAGTGCTTAATTGGTTACCCGGACTCAATGCGGTTTCACACGATGTCTATTTCGGCGAGAATTTTACTGAGGTAAATGATGGAACCGGCGACACATTCCAGGGCAACCAGCTTGATGTATTTTTTGTTGTCGGCCTTGCCGGGCATCCTGTCCCGGATGGCCTCATGCCGGGCACAACTTACTACTGGCGGATTGACGAGGTTGAGGCCGACGGCACGATAAACAAAGGCGACGTCTGGAGTTTTACAGTTCCATCTTTGAAGGCCTACAACCACAACCTGTCAGACGGCGCCTGCTTTATAGACCGGTATACAGACCTAAGCTGGACGGCAGGTTCCGGTGCGAAAGTTCACACTGTGTTCTTCGGTGAGAATTTTGACGATGTAAACGATGCCGTTGAGGGCCACTCCCAGGCAGGGACAACTTATGACCCGGGCCCGCTCGAATCAGATACAACTTACTACTGGCGGGTCGATGAGTATGACGGCGCCGAGACGCATACAGGCGATGTCTTGAGCTTTACGACTATAGGCACAAGAGGCACAGGTTTGAGAGGAGACTATTATACAGGCGAGAACTTCGACAAATTCATACTGACCCGAATAGATCCTCAGATTGACTTTTCCTGGGGTGACACTGCGCCGGATGACGCCGTCGGCGCCAATAACTTCTCTGTCAGATGGACCGGTGACGTGTCGGCGCAGTTTACAGAGACCTATTCCTTCTACACCATAACCGATGACGGCCTGCGTCTTTGGGTGGATGGCAAACTGATTATTGAGAACTGGACGCTACACGGAGACACTGAGGATTCAGGAACTATCGACCTTGTTGCCGGCCGGTCTTACAGCATTTTATTGGAATACTTTGAAAACACCAGTGGTGCGACGGCACATCTCGGCTGGGAAAGTCCCCACACAGCAAAGCAGATTATTCCGACATACCTGCTATGGCCGCCTGTAAAGGCCAGGAATCCGAAGCCGCTTAACGGTACCATCGGTGTACGGCTCACAGATGTTCTTACGTGGGAACCGGGAGATGCTGCTGCTTCGCATGAGGTATATTTCGGCACTGATGAAGATGCAGTGAGAGATGCTACCAAGACCTCGCCCGAGTACAAAGGCAGTAAGTTGCTTGGTGACGAGAGCTATGATCCCGGCAAACTTGTCTGGGACACCACGTACTACTGGCGCGTCGATGAAGTCGACGACACCAATCCCGACAGTCCATGGGTCGGCAACGTTTGGAGCTTTGCTACAGGTGACTTCCTTGTAGTGGATGATTTTGAGTCCTACGATGTAGGCAACAATGAGATATGGTGGGCTTGGCAAGATGGGCTTGGCTATGTTGCGCATGGTGCTGAACCGGCCTACCCCGGTAACGGGACCGGGTCCGCTGTCGGCGACGAAACCACCGCTTCCTATACTGAGCAGACCATTGTCCACGGTGGGCGTCAATCGATGCCCTTATCCTACGATAACAATAAGCAGGGCTACTCGAACTACTCAGAGGTCGAACTGACCTTGAGTCATCCCCGCGACTGGACCGAAGAAGGCGTTGGCACATTGACGATTTGGTTCAGGGGCAAGCCGGATAATGATGCCGAGCCGTTATATGTCGCTATATCCAATAACACCGGTGCACCTGCGATAGTGGTCCATGACGATCCGGTTGCGGCACAGGTTGACGTTTGGACGCAGTGGGTAATCCCGCTTCAGACTTTTGCCGATCAGGGCATCGTTTTGGCCGACGTCGACAAGATTGCGGTCGGCCTGGGTACCCAGGGTAATTTAACAACGCCGGGAGGCGCGGGAAAGATGTACTTCGATGACATTCGGCTTGATCGGCTGGCAGAGGCTGCTCAAGAATAGGTTCACATTTTCCTGAATAGCAGCTTCAGGATTAACATGAATTCGGGGCTTATACCATTCAGTTAGGTATAAGCCCCATTTCTAATTGGTTCGGCCCAAAGGCGCAGAATCCCGGATTGAATATTTTTGCGTTAGGGTGCTCCGATTTTTCTACGCTTGCTATTGTTCATAACTGCCGCTAAAATGTAGGCATGAAGTTTGAGTACAAGAATTGCTTCATATTGCCGACCATGAGGAATGCTGAAGCGATTATTCAAAAAAGTCAGATTTTTGGAGTTACAAAATGATTAAGGTTCTGATTACAGACAAACTTGCACAGGAAGGTATTGATTTGCTCAATTCCCAGGACGGCGTCGAAGCCGTCGTTAAGACCGGTATAAGTGAGGATGAACTGGCGAATATTATCGGCGAATATGACGGCCTGATTATCCGAAGCGGCACGAAAGTGACGGCGAAGGTGCTGAGCAAACCCGGCAAACTTAAAGGGATCGCACGGGCTGGTGTCGGTGTCGATAATATCGATGTCCCGGCAGCTACGCGGAAAGGCATCCTCGTCATGAATACCCCCGGCGGAAATACGCTCAGCGCCGCCGAACACACGATGGCGCTGATTCTTGCGATGAGCCGGAACGTTGTCCCCGCATGCGACAGCCTGAAGGGCGGTGCATGGGACAGAAAAAAATATATGGGCAACCAGTTGAACAACAAAGTGCTCGGCTTAATCGGTCTTGGCAGAATCGGCATGGCCGTGGCACAGATGGCCAAGGGTTTCAATATGAATATCCTTGGTTACGACCCGCTCGCCGCTCCGCCCGATGCGGAAAAGATGGGTGTCCAGATATGCAACAATCTGGAAGACATATTCAAACAGGCCGACTATATCAGCGTTCATGTCCCGAGAAACGAGCAGACGTTGAATATGATCGGTGCCGAGCAGATCGAAATGATGAAGCCTACCGTGCGGCTGGTAAACTGCGCTCGCGGCGGGATTATAAACGAAGATGCGCTCTACGATGCACTTGCATCCAAACGTATCGCCGGCGCCGCTCTGGATGTTTTTCCGAAGGAGCCGCCGGAGAACAAGCGTTTCAGCGAGTTCGAGAATTGTATTGTCACGCCGCACCTGGGCGCAAGCACCGAGGAGGCCCAGATTGAGGTGGCCGTTGAGGCCGCCCAAATTCTTGTCGATGCGATAAAGGGCGGGCCGGTTCGCAACGCCCTGAACGCTCCATCGACCGCGGGTGCCATGCCGGCAATTGTCAGTCAATATGCCGAACTTGCAAAGCGAATCGGCGCCATGCTCAGCACTATTGCGCCGGGCCAGATCAAAGAGGTTCAGGTCCAGTATCGCGGCTCGATTGCCGAACTGGCCACCGAGCCGGTGACGCTCAGCTTTTCGATAGGCCTGCTTCAGAAGCATTTCGAGATGCCGCTGAATATGGTCAATACGCCGGTTCTTGCAAAGGAACGCGGCATTAGTATCGACGAGACCAAAAACGCAGAGGTCAAAGATGTCGCTTCGAGTTTCAGTGCCAAGGTCGTGACCGACAAGGTGACTCGCACGGTGACAGGCTCGGTCTTCGGCGGGACCCTGCTGCGGATCATCGAAATCGATGGCTTCAATATAGAAGTGACGCCGCATGGCAGCGTCCTGGTGATTTTCAACGACGACAAGCCTGGAGTTATAGGGTCGGTAGGCACCGTCTGTGGCACGCACAAGATTAATATCTGCACAATGGGCGTCGGGCAGAAACCGGACGAGCAGAAGGCGATGCTTGCTGTCAGTCTGGATAAGGAGCCCGACGAAAAAGCGGTTGATGAGCTCGGCAAACTTGATTTCGTAAACGAAATCTACGTCTGCAAGCTGGACTGATGCTCGATACTCGAATGGGGCTTTTGCAATGGCTGAACAGCTAATCATAAGTGTCAGCGGGATGCGCGGTATCATCGGAGGGAATCTCACGGCTTCGATTGCCGTTGAGTACGGTTCCGCGTTTGGGACATATTTGAAAAACAATCGTCAAGGTGATGCGCAACATGCAGCACATGACACGAAATCGGTTTGCATCGGCATGGACTCCCGGCCGAGCGGCGAAATGCTCAAATCTGCCGTAACCGCCGGTTTATGCGCGGCCGGAATTGACGTTATCGACCTGGGCATTGTCACCACACCCTGCGTAGGCGTGATGGTCAGGGAGCTTGCCGCAGCCGGCGGCGTCGTGATTACCGCTTCGCATAATCCGATTGCCTATAACGGCGTAAAACTGCTGCTCGACAACGGCGTTGCGCCGCCGGCGCCGGAAGCGGAAAAAATAAA
>CAZHBL010000332.1:0-6402 GCA_964530105.1 uncultured Pirellulales bacterium
TCCCTGCTGCAGCATGAAAGAACATCGAGACAGGTAATCAATAAAAGGCTTTGCCTTGGACCACCATGCTATATTAGGCGTCAGATGAGTTCCGGCGCCATAGACCCAGCCGGGCTTCCCGGCTTCCGGAGGCTGATGAGAGGATGTATGCCAGACGACATGATTCATTCCTTCGCAGAACGCACGGTCGGCGGCGGGTTTAAGGTCGAAAGGGCCATCCTGCCAATGTCGAAATCCGGTAAATGACTCCATGTTCACCCGTTTGCGGCCATAGATGTGGGCGGCGCAGGCTGTTTCCTTTACTATCCAAAGCTGGCTTCTTTCCTGTCTCCACGGCCAGAACTCGCCGCGCATTTCATCTATCGAGCCGAGAGCTTTCAAGGCATCGACGGGGACCTGATGCACAGGAGGGCCGGGGCCTCCCGCTTCGGCTTCGATACCAAGACTCGCCTCGTTTGCGGTTTCGCTCGCCGTACGGTAATAAGCATCAACAAGAAGATCACCTAACATTTTTCGATAATCATAAAGGAAACGGGAAGTAATGTCCTGGTTTTCTATTACACAGCCGGCCAGGGCGGGTAGATAGGGCGTCATATCATAATGACAGTATTTTATAAACTGATCGATGAAGTCGGGAGTCCATGTCGCCCCCCTTACCTCATAACTCGGCAGATAGAGTTGTTTCAGGGGAGTAGGTTTCAAATCACTGATTTTTTGCTGTAGACGATTGGTAATATATTGAATAAATGCGCGAGTGGCTTCGTGGCTGAAATGATCCGTAGCCAGTCCATCTGAATTCGGGCTGGGCACTTTAAGTTTCTCGCCGGTATTGGCGCAGACAAATCGGATGATAGTCCATTCGCCGGGCGGAACCTTCCATGTCAGCTTTCCTTCGGTTTTAATCTGCCTGGTAAGGTCAAGAATCCGGGAACGATCCTCAATTACCAAAGGAGGCGGCCCGACTGAAAGCCATGTCCCATCAGGACCGGATTTTTGCCCATCGTTGAGATTGTCGGCATTCCATTTTGAATCTGTTGCTCTCTGAGAATTAGAGAAAATAATCAAAGCCGAATCCTTCGTTCGGTCGATTTCTTTTGAAGCGGCTATGTTGTGCCCGGCGGTATCGTATACCTCAAATTCTGCGAGCTGCACTATATCAAATTTAGTGTTGTAACCATTATAAATTCTAAGCCGGACATAACGTGCTTCTACCGGTTCGAAGTTAAAATGCTGGGGCCCAGTATTCGGCTTTAATTTATCTCGGATGATTTCTCTGAAGGACTGTTCTTCAAGACCATCGGTACTTACGGCTACGGAAAAATCTTTGGCGAAAAGCCGGAATTTTCCATAGCGTTTGGGATTGTCGCTTTGAGCATTATAGAGAATAACATGGTCGATGCGGTAAGTATCGGTTCGGGGCAATTGAAAGATAAACTCGTATGCCGGCTGTCTCTTGGCCTCCGGTATGGCTAACACTGCAACGTTCTTTAAAAAAGCAGGTTTACCATCCGGATTCTTTGGAATGTCGGCAGGAAGTTCCGGCAACGGAAGCACTTCGTCATAATCGACAGGCCCTTTGACTCGGATTTTAGTGTGGTACAATCCCATACTTGCATGGCGGGGCTGTACCCAGGAGCCGCCCAGGTCCCAACTACTGCAAGCCGCTAATTGAACATCGAGATCAAATTTTCTGGCCAGTTCCAGCGTATATGCGATGTTCTCGATGAATTCATCGCTCATATACGCCGGGCCGGCGGGAGGGGCCGCCTTGGCATCGCCTCGTGCTCCCATATCGAAGATGCACAAACCTCCAATACCTTTTTCACTGAACTGCTTCAGTTCCGTTTCAAGGTAATCACGATTTACATATCCATTCAGCCAGAGCCAGTATATCGATGGCTTGGAGGCCTTAGGCGGGTCTATAAAACCCGAAACCAACGTATTAAAATCCATTTGGTTAGCCGCTCTTGCATGTAAAGGGATTGATAAGGTGATAATTAGCAATAATAAAATGACTATATTGGTGTATTTCATTTCTACTTATCCTCAGGTGTAACAATAACACTTTCTAAATTCAATATCTCAGCGATTTGCTGAATGATCCGGGCATGGTGACCAACGCCGAGTGCAAAATGATGAGTCGGTCCTTCGGCCACCCAATTTTTAAGAAAGGAGCGGACATCAGGTTTGTCCTTGGGACTCCCTACGGAGAAGAATCCCCTCGTATTCGTATTGCCTGTGGGCGGGATTGGGCCGTGTAAACTTTCGCCTTCCGCGAGAATAAATTTGAACCGGCCGTTGGCTGTCAGGCCGATGCTTAGAATCGTAATCGGTCCTTCTTTGATCTTAAATTCAACGCCTGCTCCGGTTCCCGGTTTTCCGTGATATTTAGACAGGCTGCGGAGGACAGGTTTGCCCTCGGCAATATTAATATGATGCGGCCCGTCATGACCGACCAGCACAAAGCCCTCGTTAAAATCGATGGGGTGGAATTCGGCAAAGCTTCCCCCGATATCCAGGCGATCCATGATTAGCATGGCGATACAGGTTTTCAAATCGGACTCGCCGCACATCGGAAAACCCGCCGCGGTCAGCAGAGAATTGCCTACGATAAGATTAGTAACCAACTCACGCATCGGGCTACCCCCTTGTCCTTCATAGTAGTAAGCCAGCCCGTCCAGGTTATATGTGTCGATGAATTTGTCAAGGGCAACCGCTACACGTGCTGCAACCTGAAGGTCTTTTTCCGTGAGTTTTTCCGTTATGGGATCGGATTTCGGATCGGGCGTATCGAAAAGATTGAGAATCTCTGCCTTTTTGCTCTCAATCTCTTGTTCGGTTACTGCCCGTTCCAGCTTCAGAAGTTCATCGGCCTCTGTTTGTACGATGTGACAGCCAAACGCTGCCGTCAACGCGGTATGGTCCGTCTGCATATCCAGCATGTGTTCGATTGGATGACCGAAATGACCGATCCTGTCACGTTTAAGGTCATGCAGTACCATTGCGATATTACACCACTGCAAGATTTCTTTTTCTACCGTTGGGTCATTCTCAAGAGTACCAAGAATAACGGGGGGAGGCTTTTTCCCCATACGGATGGCCACGCCGGTGAATTCAGGCACGGCACAGAAATCATCATTACACAACTGCATGTAGGTCGAGGCTTTGGAATAATCCAAAGCTTTTAAGGGCTGAAGTGCGACTAAAACTAATGGAATATCCAGCCCGCGAACGATTGCGCCAAATGATGCCGATGTGGCATAAGTGAGCATGTGGCAGAATACCAGGTCAAGGTCCGCGGCCCTGAGCTTTGGTAAAAGTGCATATGCAGAGGCGGCATCATCTGCGATTCCGAAAGATGTAACTTGCACTTCGTCTGCTTTCACCCGGTCGATGAAGATATTAAGTTTGTGCGTCAGTTCATCGAGCAGGCCATCGAACTGGGACCAGTATTTATTAAAACCAACTCCGAAAATACCAATATTAGCTGTTCTTTTTTTTCTTCGTGCTACGTTCATACTTGTTGCTCCTTTTTCCCTCTCAAAAGCGTTTTCTCCAACGCGGATTCGGGGGGCTTTGGAAAGAAGAGACTGGCTATGGCTCCTGCAAAGAAAGTGGGAAAGATGGTAAAGGCTCCAAACCACCATTTAGGGATATCCGTCCAAATCCAAACAAATGCAAAGCATATAAGTCCGACCGCAAGCCCTGCCAGAACTCCGGGTAAATTCACATGCGGCATAAACATTCCGAGCAGATAAATTGCCAGCAGCATACCCAGCGAAGTTCCGGCAATGGTTGTGATGATGTCAAAGACTGTATCGCCGAGAACAGGGACAAGTATAGCTGCTCCGATGACCACTACACCAAGTACGGCAGTAAGAATTCTACCGGTTCTTAAGGGCAATTCCTTGCCGGAAAGCCAGTCGTAAACAATGACCGATGTCACGCCATTAATCCCGCTGTCTATGGTGCTCATGGCCGCCGCAAAAAGACCGGCCAGTATAAGTCCGACTAATCCGACTCCGGGCAGTTGTGTAGCTACGAAATAGGGCAGGATTTGATCTTCCTTTGCGATTGCGGCACCGGCGATTGGCAAGCCATCGCCGCCCGGCTGGCTGTAAAAGGCAAATAGCGCTGTGCCGACCAGCAGAAAGAGCAGACCGAGCCCGGTGTTGATTGCAGCACTAAGGACAACAACACCTCGTCCATGGGCAAGGCTGCCGGCGCAAACATAACGCTGAATCATATTTTGAGAAACTGCATAACCAGGCAAATACATAAACAGGCCAAAAGCCGCTGCCGTGAAAAAAGTATTTCTACCTGTGAAATTCTCAGGTACCAGAAGGTTGGAGTTGAGGTGGAACATTTGAAATTTATTATGTTCCGATGCAATCATCCAAAAAGCCGACCATCCACCATCGATACGGCTCACAGCAAGGAACATGACCGCCACGATCGCTGTGCCCATTACGGCCGCCTGCAAAAAATCAGTCCATATCACCGCTTACAATCCACCCATGACTGTATATATAGTCGCAAAGGCCCCGATACCGACCAGCGCCCAGAAATACTGGACTTCGTTGAGTCTCATCACGGTTTGCAGGGTAAGGGCCACCGCGTAAAGCATTGTACCCATCCAACCAATGGCGTACACGCAATAGAGGCCCGAGCCAATTTTCTGCGCGGGCAGACCAAACCGTCGGCCCAGATATTCATATCCACTGCTTACCTTCAGCCGGACGAACATCGGCACAAATATCCACCACAAAATGGGAGTGATAACAAACGGAATGAACAAAATGGTCAGGTAGAAACTAAAGTCCTGGTAGGCTCCTCGTTGAGGAAGTCCCAGGAAGGATATGGAGCTGAAACTGGTGGCGAACATCGAGACTCCAACCACGAACCAGTTCATGTTCCTGCCACCAATGAAATAGTCTTCGTTATCCTGCTGGCCCCTGGCACTTCTAACGGCCAGGCCAAAAACCACGACAAGATAGGCGGCGCATATGCACCAATCTATGAAGCTCAATTCGGTCATTAATTTGAGAGCCAACAGTAGAGACAAATTCAGGGATGTTTCCAATATAATAACACTCTGTATCATACAGAAAGGAACCTGGACAAGTCAAGGCATAATTAGGATATGGTGATTCAACTTAAAAATGATGTGTCCGAATAAAATGGCCCCATTCTCGTGATTTGACCACTACAATCCTGATACGGCTCAACAATCCGTTATCTCCGAACCCGGGATTTACATTCCATAAACTCTGTAATATCAATGCATTACAAAATCAAATTTGTAAGCGGAAAATATGTAAACGGCGGAGCAAAAGTGACAAAAACGTTTCAACGTCCCCACGTGTTCCTATTGATACTACAAGTATTCTCATTTGTTACTGTGTTAGATTAAGTTCTATCAACTACAGTTAATTCCCCGGCTTGCTTGATCTACTAATCAGATGACTTCTGGCCCTTAGCCGCCCATCGCATCGCGATATAGGGAATGAAAAAGAACACAGACACAAATAACTTCAGTAGTCCCATCCCGCAGTAGTGGATTATCTGGAATTGACGTACGGTGATTTCCTTAAACAAGCCGCCGTGGACATCGTAGATCAATCCGTTTGCGACTAAGAAAAACAGAAACCAGACGATCAACACCACAAATCCAAGAATGAAACACCTCAGAAGTACACGTTCAACAAACTTTCTATCCATTTCGCTGCACCTCCGAAACTAACGGTTGATACTCTTCTGGCAATCCGACATTGAACTGTCCTAAACAGTACGGAATATACCGTCAAATCTTAACAGAAGCAAGGTTCTCTTTCCTGTTGCTCCCCACAAGAGCAACAGATTCGACTAACCTCATAAAGGCACCTTTACTACGAACTGCAAAACAGCAAGATTATATTTCAAATACCTCATCATCCTCCTAAACCTCCAAATCCCTCTTTGCTTTGTGATCTATTCCTATTTCTACCGTAAAGTACTTCTTTGTAGTTGTCGTTGAACAACAGGTAGTCCTTTCCTCCACGAATCAGCGTAACCACAAGAGCCTGGCAGATTGTCAGATCAAGCTTGAAGCAAGGCAATTCACAATGCGTTACATAACCATGTTACCAAATCTTGTAGGCATATACAACTTTTTTTATGCTTCTTGAACCATGCTCAGAGGATTGGCACCGAGCACTCAGAGAAATAGTCAACAATTGTTTTCTTAAACGGCGGATTTCACGGATTACGCGGAAAAAATAATCAATTGTCGTGGGTTTCCCACCAAAGTCTAGTTATAGTCCTGGTCTTCAAGAATCCACCAGATATCTTCAATACTGTTTGCTAAATTTAGTTTTACTGTCTAACATTATTAAAGAGTTCTAACTCATTTATACGATTAAC
>CAZHBL010000333.1:0-6391 GCA_964530105.1 uncultured Pirellulales bacterium
GTTCGCACTGAACGGTTCGACAGTATCGACGCCGTGATTGACAAAATGCCGCCCGGAGGCCATTGCAACCCAGGTATCGCCGGCGGCGACCATGTGTGTGCAGGCGTGAATGGTGAAAATCAGCATCGCCAGCCAGCCGATTATCATAGACCAGCCGTATAAGGCCCTGTGCCTGATCGCTTGTACTGGCTGCTCAGAGACTGTAGAATCTTCCACACTTGGAGTCGAGACGTTGCGTTTCTTGCTCTTTACTGATTTAGCCATTCTTGAAGTCTGTCTAATCCTTTGGTAATTTGTTCGAGCGAACAGGCAAAACTCAAACGCACATTTTTATCACAGCCAAACGGCAAACCCGGAACCAGGGCCACATTGGCCTGTTCCAGTAGGGCTTTGGCGAAATCCATACTGCCGGTAATCTTCGCCCCATTAATATTTCGGCCATAATGAGCGGAAACATCAGGGAAACAGTAAAAAGCTCCGGTTGCCTCGGGGCATTCTATGCCTTCGATGCCGTTCAGCCGCTCGGACATATATTTGCCCCGACGATCGAATTCGGCCCTCATGTGCTCGATAGCCGCCGCTGAGGGCTCGCCCAGGGCCGCAATCGCCGCATACTGGCCGAAAGTAACGGCATTCGAGGTCATGTGGTCCTGGAGCCGCCCCATCGCCTTGATGACCTCCAGCGGCCCTGCCGTATATCCGAGCCGCCAGCCGGTCATGGAGTAAGTCTTGCTGAAGCCGTTCAGGGTCAGCGTTCTGCTGAAAGCATCCTCGCTCAATGAAGCAAAACTCACAAATTTCGTATCGCCGTAGATGAGCTTTTCGTAAATCTCATCTGAAATGACCATTATATTCGTCCCTTCGAGAACTTTCGCGATGGCTTTAAGCTCATCCGGCGTGTAAGTAAATCCGCCCGGATTATTGGGCGAGTTTATCAGCAGCATGGCGGTTTTTTTCGTTATCGCCGCCTTCAATTGTGCCGGCGTGATTTTGTAGCCGGTGCTCTTGTCGGTCTCGATAATCTTTGCCGTAGCGCCGGCAAGCTTTATAGTCTCCGGGTACGTAACCCAGTATGGCGTGGGCAGAATCACCTCATCGCCCGGGTCCAGCACGGCCTGCATCGCTTCGTAAACCGAGTGCTTGCCGCCGATGTTGACGATAACCTGATCGGCGGTATACTCCAGACCATTTTCCTTTCGCAGCTTCTCGGCGATGGCAGCCCGCAACTCGACAATACCTCGCCCGGCTGTATATTTTGTCTGGCCCGCCTTGAGCGATTTGATAGCGGCTTCTTTGATATAATCGGGCGTATCGAAATCCGGCGCCCCGGCTCCGAAACCGACAACGTCCACGCCTTGTGCTTTCAATTCCTGTGCCCGTGCAGTCACAGCGATTGTCGCCGATGCCGGCACTTCCTGGGCTCGTTTGCTGACTTTCATCTTCCTTAGTTCCTTTCTAATCTTAATATCCATAAACCAAGTTGGGTTTATGGCCGTGTACCCTATGTGGTTCACGGCTTTTACCTAACCAACCACATTATTAAAAACCAAATGCCGGCAGCCGTCAAGAAAATTGGCCGAAACTCCATGCTCTATTCTATGCGTTTACGGTTCTATCAATAATCCTTCCCGCAACTTACCGATTACATTTCCAACAATTTCTTGGGATTTTGTTGTTGACGTTAGCAGCGTGCATCTGTTACAATAATTTGTGTCATCTCTGGCTTTACCTTCTTGCCGGAGCAGTTCGTTTCGTTTATTTTGGCAATTGAAAAGCGATTCGTTTGTTCTATCGCACGAAAAGTGCATAGAGGAGGTCGGGAAAAATGGCGACGTCGAGAAATTCAAGAATTTGCAGAGCAACCCTTTTAACAATCATTATCTGTCTTTTCACCTTACCTGCATATACCCAATACAGTGGCGGTACGGGAGAGTCTAACGACCCCTACCAGATCGCTACAGAAGAGGACCTGATGCTGCTTGGCGAGACTCCCGGAGATTACGACAAACACTTTATCCTGACCGCAGATATCGACCTGGACCCCAACCTCCCCGGCCGCAAGGTCTTCGACAGGGCCGTCATCGCACCAGATACCAATGAAGTGACTTTATGGTTTAACGGAAATCCATTTACTGGCGTTTTCGATGGAAACGGTCACACCATTTCGCATCTTGTTATCACGGGCGGCGGGTACCTTGGCCTTTTCGGGGCAACAGGTGCTGAAACAATGATTTCCAGTCTGAGCCTGGAAGCGGTCGATGTCAGCGGAACCGGGGACTTCGTCGGTGGCCTTGTTGGCTTGAATTCCGGTAGCATCATAACATGCTCCAGCAGCGGCTCGGTCAGTGGAAGTGGCTATGTCGGCGGGCTCGTAGGTTACGGAGGAGGCAACATTGACTCAAGTCACAGCGACACCTCCGTCAGCGGCACGAATCATGTGGGTGGCCTGGTGGGTAGTAATGCAGGCAGCATCTCCACGAGCTACAGCAACGGCTTGGTTAGCGGCGCCAACGATATTGGCGGTCTGGCAGGCGCGAACGGTGGGACAGTGATTAGCTCCTACGCAATATCTAACGTCACTGGCGATTTATATGTTGGAGGTCTCGTGGGCTCGAATGGAGGCTACGGCCTGCGTGGAGGCTGTTTTAGGGGCACTATATATGACTGCTATGCAACGGGGGTTGTGGTCGGCATAGATTATGTCGCAGGTCTGGTTGGATACAATATGGGTGGTATAATTCGGTGCTATAGTACAGGGGCAGTCACCGGCGCTACAACGGAGGTCAGCGGCCTGGTTCTACCTGGTGGTGAATGTGGTGGGTACGATGAACCTACAGAACGCGTGGACTACGTTGATGCATGTTTCTGGGACATAGAGGCGAGCGGTCAGCCGAACAGCAGTGGTGGTGGCATAGGCAAGACAACGGCTGAAATGCAAGACCCTAACACATATATGGCTGCCGGGTGGGACTTTATAGGGCAATCAGATGGTTCGAATGATATTTGGGTTGAGCCTGAAGGTGGAGGATACCCGATTCTCTGGTGGTGTATATCTCCGCTTGCTTATTTCCCACAGTTCTCAGGCGGCACAGGAACGTCAAATGATCCATATATAATCTCAACGCCGGAGGAATTGAAAAGCATTGGTCACAATCCGAGACTCATGAGATGCCACTTCATCCTCGCTGAAAACCTGGATCTGAAGGATCATAGTCTCCATCCGATAGGAAATTCCGTCTACCCCTATACCGGCGTCTTCGACGGCGATGGTTACACAATCTCGAATCTGACAATCCAGGGAGGATTGTTTGGATGGATTGCTGGTTGCGACAGTGAGATAAGGAATTGTCGATTGGTTGATCCTAACGTAGAGTGGGCCGGCGGTGCACTCGTGGATTGTCTCGAGAACGGGTCAATCATCAACTGCCATATCAGGGGTGCGAATATCTCCGGCGCTAGTCTCGTAGGGGGTTTGGTCGGTTATTGTCAGGAGGGGCGCATCATCAACTGCATTGTCGAAGATTGCACTGTCTCTGGTTATAGCACGGTTGGTGGTTTGGTGGGTTCCCATCAAAGAGGGACTATAAGTGACTGCTCCGTCCTTGGCGGGCATGTGTCGGCTGACACCACCGTGGGCGGTTTGGCGGGTGAGGGACACGGTACGATCATCCACTGTTCCGTGTGGGACACAGAGGTCTTGGCGGAAAATCCGCTGCTCGGCCGAGTCGGCGGACTCGTCGCCTATGGTGGCGCTACTGCCGCCAGGATTCAGGATTGCCAGGTGAACGGCGGTGTCGTCCGCGGGACCGGGGAGGTTGGCGGGCTCGTCGGCTGGATGACGCGTGGGACTATTGCCGGTTGCCGCACTTCGACCCGAGTCGAGGCAAGCACCGGTGACGACAAGAACGCTCTGTGGCTCCTTGCCGGTGGTTTGGCTGGAAGCAATGGAGGGACAATGGAGGATTGCTATTCCACAAGCAGTGTGTCACAGGGTAGAGTCGCCCTCGGAATGGATTGGCTGTTTACATCTGGGGCGGGCGGGCTGGCAGGTTACAACAGCGGCACAATCGACAGGTCATATTCTACAGGGTCCGTCACAGGAACGCTATATGTTGGGGGGCTGGTTGGAAAGAACCCAGAGTCGAAGGGTAGTGTGACCGGCTGCTTCTGGGATATGCAGACATCAGGCCAGGATACAAGTGACGGTGGGGCAGGCAAGACCACAACCGAGATGCAGACGGCCAGCACGTTCCTTGATGCCGACTGGGACTTCATGGACGAGACGGAAAACGGCACTGACGACATCTGGTGGATTCTCGAAGGCCAGGACTATCCGAGACTTTGGTGGGAAGCTTCCGATTTATGATTTACTATATGATTTATGATCCATTCGACTTTGCTCAGGATATGTTTTCTATTTACTATTTTTACCGCGTAATCCGTGAAACTTGTGCCATAGGTATCTGCGGTTTCAAAATGATTAAGCAGACCGAATTTATTGACAGATAACAACCTGTTTGCTATTCTGTTTTTATGATTCGTGCTATTCAAATTGCGTTCGAGTCTCAATCCAGTTTGGTCGGGCAGAACAAAAAACACCCGCCCTCTACCTTTTGTCTCTCCCGTAATGGATGGCTTACGCCACTGTCTCCTGTATTCTGTCTTCTGTTTTCCGCCTTCTGCCTTGTCGGTTGTTCCAAGCCTGAACCTCAGATCCCAGTTTGGGAAAAGGTCAAGATCGGTGATTTGGCCCCTTACGACGCCGGGAAATCTACGCGGGTGGAATTATTAAAGATGACAAAGCTGGATGTCCATATTTTCGAAATCCCCGCCGACAACATCGACGAGATAGACAAAATTCGCAAGAAATTGTTCATAAGACCGCTTCAGCTTAAGGATTACAAGGCTTTCAGCGCCAACTCATTTATGGTTCGCTTCGGCCAGGTCGATTTGTGGAGACAGACCAACGACTGGCTGCTCGGCGCCGAAGGCCACAACATTTCCAATGTCTCGCTGATGCTGGCCGACGGCCAGGCCCAGACCATTGCCATCGCCGGATTGGACCGTCCGCAATCCATCTATTACACGGCAGCCAACGGCTCAAGAGAAGCGGCCAACGTGGGGCCCGGTATCTTCGGCCTGAGAATCAAAGCGGAAAAAATCCCCGGCTCAAGAGGAGTATGCGACCTCGTCGGCTATCCGGTTTTTTCCCCGCCGACGGAAAGTTCAATCCCGCAATTGGATAAGCTCGGAAAATTACGCGAGTTTCCCTTTACGTGCGCCGCCTTCGGACTGAAAATGAGTCCGGGCGATTTTGTGCTCCTTGCCCCGAATGAATACGTCAGTGACCAGACAGCTTTGGGCGGCCTGTTTTTCAGCAATCCCCGGGGCGGGCTGTTCTTCAGCAAAACAAAGTCGCCCGAATATAAACCCGCCACCAGGATATTTTTACTCGTTTGTACCGGAATAAATTATTGACCAGCGTATGCCCAATTCGATAGTGACACTGGCTCGATGCAGTGATTACAGCCGGCCGGGAATTACAGAGACGATAGAAAAACAATTCAACCTGCTCGGTGGGCTGGAGAAATTTGTAAAGCCCGGCGACAGCGTTTTGCTCAAGCCCAATTTCATCGCCCCGAGGTCCCACCGGCACGCCACGCAGACCGATCCTGCGGTGATTATAGAAACGGCCCGGTTGCTTAAAGATTTCGGCGCCAGGCCTTTCGTCGCCGATTCGCCGGCCTGGAGTAATACGTTTGCCTGTATAAAAGCGCTAAAACTGGATGAGCCGCTCAAAGAATTGTCCGTACCCGTCAGGCAGCTCGACAAACCGACAAAATGCCGGGTAGGAGCAAAGAACATCAGTGTAGGCATAAGTTCCGTCGCGCTCGACGCAGATGTGATAATCAATCTGCCTAAATTCAAATCGCACCAGCAGTTAGTGGCGACATTCGCCGTCAAGAACATGTTCGGCTGTGTCAGCGGCAAGCGAAAGGCCCTCTGGCACTTTACAAAAGGCCACAACCAGGACGAATTCTGCGAGCTGCTTATCGACATCTACAAATATCTTAATCCGGCCCTGACGATTATCGATGCGGTGACAGCTATGGACGGCCCCGGCCCGATTCGCGGCAGAGCCAGACCTTTGGGCTGGCTTATCGGCGGAACCGACCCTATCGCCTGCGAAACCATCTGCGCCAAACTGGTCGATATTGCCCCGGAAGATATACCGATTATCAAAACGGCAAAACAAACAGGATTTGGCTGTTCGGACCCGGCAAAAATAAAAATCGCCGGCGACGATTTCTCGCAGAGCATATGCACGGACTTCAAATTGCCCGAACTGATTCCAATCCGCTTTTCCCTGCTGCACGTCTGCAAAAGTATC
>CAZHBL010000334.1:0-6375 GCA_964530105.1 uncultured Pirellulales bacterium
GAAGATTTTGAACTACAACGAAAAGATGCACTACCGCCGGATGGGCAAGACGAACATGATGATATCCGAGGTCAGCTTAGGCGGGCACTGGAAGAACCGCAACGCCGGGCGATACTGGGACAGTTTCGCCGAAGAGGAAGTGCCCGCGGACGTCGCCAAGAACCGCACGGAGGTGGTCAGTGCATGTATCGACTCCGGCATAAATTACCTCGATATTACCACCGCGGCCGAATGCCTCTGTTACGGCGTGGCCCTGAAAGGCCGCCGGGAGAAGATGCACGTCGGTGCCGATATTCACAATCTCGGCCCACGCGGTTCCGACCGATGTAACGTCAAAGCCCAGACCCTTAACGTCGAGACGTGCCTTCGCCTGCTGAAGACCGATTATCTCGACATCTGGCGGCCGCAGGCCAAGATGAGCGGCCAGCTCGGCACCAACCAGCTTAACACGGACGAGGAAGTGGAATCTCTGATCGAGACCTTCCAGAAGCTGCATAAGGAAGGTAAGGTACGGCATCTTGGCATGTCATCTCACTGCCGGCCCTGGTTCGAGCACGTCTTAAGCAAATACTCCCAGTTCGAGATGATAATCTTTCCGTGCAGCTCAAAGACCAAGGTTGCAGGCGAATCGCCCACCGCAACCAACGTGGTAGAGGCCAACCCGGGCTACGGCACCGACCAGACACAAAGCATCTTTACGGTACTCAAAGAGAAGGACATGGGACTCGTCACCATCAAACCTTACTTCGGGGGCAATCTTTTCGAGAGTTGCGGTAAGGTCAAATTCCCCGTCATGGGCGTAGGCAGCAAGACGGAAAATGACATGGCACGACTGACTCTTCAGTGCATTCTGACCAATCCGTGTATCACCGCAACCGTGCCGGGCCTGTCAACGCCATACGAGGTCGAAAACGCCGCACGCGCCTCCTATACGCGTCATCTTGGAATGGCGCCGGCGGACAAGCAATGGCTGACGGAAATCACCGAGCGACAGTGGGCAAATCTGCCGCAGGAATACCAGTGGCTGCGCGACTGGGAAGTGGTTTAAGGCAGAATACAATCGTAGGGTGGGCAAATTCCGTTTTGCCCACGCGTAACGCCCGCGTGTGCAACAAATTGCACACCCTACTGTCTGGGAAGTGGTTTAAGGCAGAAGCCAGAATACAGGACACACAATACAGTACAAAGAATACAGAATTTTGCCATCGTGCGGCATCGATTCGTTTGAATTTCGGTTCGGTACAAGGAGAAGAAAGTGCGCTCGTACATTCGTAACATATCGTATCTTATCGCGGCGGCAATTGCTATTGCAGGCCTTGCCGGCGCGCCGGCAATCTATTCGGCGGAAGAATCGCAGACTGAAAAGCCGAACGAGAACAGCAAATGCTACGTTTGCCATCCCGGCATGAAAACCGAGGCCATTTCGACAATCCACATCGCAATGAGCATCTCGTGCGACGTTTGTCACGGCTCCTCGACCGAGCACATGCACGACGAGATGTTGATGACCGAGCCCGACCTTCTGTATGGCCGCTCGGAGGTCCAGAAAATGTGCTCAAATCCATCGTGCCACAAGCCCGGCGATGGTCGTGAAGTTTACGGGCGCCAGGACCACAAGAATCCTGATGCTGTGGAAGCGTTTTTCGAGAAATGGACCGGCCGGATGCGTCCGAACGGCCGGGCCGTCACGCATAATTCGGTCTGCACGGACTGCCACGGCACTCACAATATCAACAAGCCAATCGAAACAAAGTCCGGCGAAGAACAGTCTCAATGGATTGCCGCCTTCAGCGGCAGTGACCTGGCAGGCTGGCAGACTTCGGACGCCGCCAACTGGAAGGTTCAATCCGGCCGGATCGTTGGAAACGTTGGTGCGAAAGATAAAGGCAGCACGCTCTGGAGCGAAACGATATATGAGAACTACCTGATGGCAATAACTTTCCGGGCGACCTGGCCGGTTCATGCCGGCATCTGGCTGCGCGGCACCGAATCCAAAAACAGCCCGCGCATCGAGATTTTCGATTCAGCGCCGGCCTTCACCGGTAGCGTTTTGTTACCCGGCAAAGGATTGGCCCTGACCAATATTCGCAAGGACCTTGTGGATCGTGAAAGCTGGAACACCATCTCGGCAAGGGTCGAAGGCGACAAGGTACAGGTCTGGCTTAACGGTGAGGAAATCGGCTCTGTACGAGGAATTGAACCGGCAAAAGGAAAAATCGGTTTATACCTCGAAAAGCTCCCTACCTCTAAATCAGCGGATCTCAGTGTCAGCGAAGTGTTGATCCAGAAATTAGCCGAATCCAAAAAGAAATAATCTGCGCTTTTTGAAAATCGAGTTAATCCAACATCAAATGCAGGACACCAGAGAATCGGTACCTGCTATGGTTTGTTGTGTCAAATCATACTTGTTGAGATTTGATATTTCTCTTGACCTGAGACCTGCAAATCTGCTATAAAATACAAAGATGAGATTTATATCCGTATAGAGCCTGCACCTAATGTTGGCGAACGGGTATAATGGATTTTCGTAAAAGCGAATTATATGGTTTTGCAGGAAGGAGGTAACCAAATATCCCAAAGAAATCATCTTATATAAGCATCACAAATCTTTTTTCGAACAGCACAGATTATTATGGGTCGTTTAAATTATAAAAAAACAAATAATAGATGTTATTCTACATTTCGAAGGAGGATTATTATGAGCAGAAAATTATATTATCTTACCCTATTTGCGCTCGTGGCCGTGCCGGTTAGGGCAGCCGTAGTGCCCATCACAAGTATAACCAGCACGAGAGTAGACGACCCGGGCGGCCTGACGCATATCTGGCTTGAGAGCATTACCGTAGGGAATTATACCGTTGCTGTAAACCGGCTCGTCACCGGCACATCGGAAGGTGTGGCAACGGCACAACCCGCTCCATACAACGACATCACAGCGGCCGACAATTTCGATCTGAATCTTTTTGCCGGCCGTGCCACCGAGAACCCTCCAACGCACAAGATTACACAATTCGGGGGTAAATCGGTCTGGATAGATACCAATGGCGACAATCCTGACTTCTTTATCTTCGAAACCGGAGGAAACCAGGATATAGGTATTGCAGCAGTCCTGCCTGGCGGAACCATTGGACAGCCAGTTACCGTTCTAACCGCCACATGGGGAGATTCGGGACTGGACATCACCGGATCGGGCACATCCCATGATGGCCAGAGCATTTCAGGAGTAGCATTTGCCATAACGGATCTTCTGGATCAGAACGGCAATAAGCTCACCAATGACAGTGTAATCGAGGGAATCCAAATCAATTCTGACGGTCACGATCCATCTTGTGTTTGCGCTGTGTTAACAAACAAGATTCTGTTCGCAACTAATCCCAGTCCGGCTGACGGAGCTTTCCATTCGGATACATGGGTTACTCTTGGCTGGTCGCCGGGAGATAGCGCTGCATCGCATGATGTTTATCTCAGCGACAGTTTTGACGATGTCAACGCCGGCGCTGAGAGTGCATTCCGTGGAAACTATACTATAACATTTTTCATTGCCGGCTTTCCTGGAAATGCCTATCCGGACGGCCTTGTTGCCGGCACAACTTATTACTGGCGAATTGACGAGGTCAACGATTCCGAGCCGAACAGTCCCTGGATGGGAGATGTCTGGAGCTTTACAATTCCCCCAAAGACTGCGTATTCCCCCGACCCGGTTGACAGTGCCGAATTTGTTGACTTGAACGTACAGCTTAGCTGGACGGCGGGTTTTGGCACAAAATTACACTATATCGTTATCGGCGAAGATCTTGACGAGGTAAGTAATGCCGTCATGGGTGTTCCTAACGGTACTACAACTTACAAGCCCGGCTCGCTAAAATTGGCTAAGACTTATTACTGGCGGGTCGATGAGTTTGACGGCATAGAAACACATAAAGGTGAAGTCTGGAGTTTCACTACCCTGGGTGCCGTCAGCGGCCCGAATCCTGCTGATGGAGCCGTGGATGTAAGTCCTACACAGATTATTACCTGGGATGCGGGAGCTGTTGCCGCTTCACATGAGCTATATTTCGGCTCGGATGCTGATGCCGTAAAGAATGCCACGAAATCATCACCTGAATACAAGGGACCAAAAGCGCTCGGTGAAGAGAGCTATGATCCCGGAAAACTCATGTTGAATACAGCATACTACTGGTGTATTGATGAAGTCAACAGCGTCAATCCTGATAGCCCATGGGCCGGCAACGTCTGGAGCTTTACTACCGGCGATTTCTTTGTCATAGACGACTTTGAGGATTACGATGCCGGCGAAAACCAGATATGGTTCTCATGGCACGATGGACTCGGCTATGGCACGCCTGGTACTGCGGATTACTATGCCGGTAACGGAACCGGCGCTGCAGTTGGCGATGAAACCACCACTTCCTATACCGAGGAGACTATCGTCCACGGTGGTGGTCAATCCATGCCAATAGCTTATGACAATAACAAACAGGGCTTCGCCAAGTATTCAGAGGTAGAGTATACGTTAACAGACCAGCGAGACTGGACAGAAGAAGGCGCTGCGGAATTGTCGCTATGGTTCAGAGGCTATCCGGCTTCCACCGGCAGCTTTGTCGAGGGCCCGGTCGGCACATACATCATGACAGGCTCCGGTACAGACATCTGGGATGTTGGACCCGGAGCAGGCGAGTATCACGATGAGTTCCATTTTGCTTATAAGATGCTTACCGGCGCCGGCTCGATTATCGCCAGAGTTAACAGCGTCGAGAACACGAACGGCTGGGCCAAGGCCGGCGTAATGATCCGCGAGACGCTTGATGGCGGCTCGAAACATGCCTTTGCGTGTGTTACACCTGATAACGGAGTTGCCTCCCAGGATCGTCCGGACACAGGCGCAGCCAGCTTCAACACGAACCAGAGCGGGATTACTGCTCCGTACTGGGTGAAGCTGGAGCATAGTATTTCCGGCCTCTTTACGGTTTCGCATTCGGCGAACGGCTCGAACTGGCAGCCGGTAACGGGTGCTACACCACAGAATATCCCGATGAGTTCAAATGTCTACATTGGTTTGGCGGTGACGAGCCACGATGCTGCTTTGACATGCCAGGCCGTATTCTCGAACGTCTCGACTACCGGGGTGATCAGCGGGCAATGGGCAAACCAGGATATCGGCATTCTCAACAATGCTGCTGAACCGTTGTATGTAGCCGTGTCAAACAGCGCCGGAGCACCGGCCGTAGTAATCCACGATGACGCGAATGCGGCACAGATTAACACCTGGACGGAGTGGATTATTCCGCTTCAGGCATTTGCTGATCAGGGCATCATCCTGACTGATGTTGATAAAATTGCGATTGGTCTTGGAACGAAAGGTAATATGACCGTTCCAGGCGGTAAGGGCAAGATGTACTTCGACGATATCCGGCTGTATCGGCTGAGAACCACTCCCTAAGGAGATAATGCTGCTTTAGCTGTAAGTAACATCAAGATGTACATTAGTTAGGGGTTTATACCGATAAAATTCGGTATAGACCCTCTTTTTTTATCCGGCCATCGGATGCTTTGGGGGCAAATGGGTCAGCCTGAGATGATGGTCTCTGGGCCGGAGGAAACACCCGATGCTTGAGAAGAGAGCGATGAATAGCAAAGGCGGAATGCCAAGAGGTCATGTCTTCACGAAATGAGGTCGATTATGGGGCGTAAAAAAATGCGGAAAAAGTTTGAAGAAAATCATTGGTTGGAGTGTATAGTATTGTGGAAACAAAGTAAAGAAATTGCGTTTGAATCGAAAGACTCTGCTTTTGGAGCCGAAGAGAGTAACAAGCGTGTGCCAGGAAGAAACAATAGTTTTGCAGCGTTGCCAGCGGGGCTCGTCAGAGGCTTTCGAAGTTCTCGTAAACAAATATATGAAAGACGCGTATTTTATTGCATTAGGTCTTGTGGGCAATCGCGAAGATGCGATGGACCTGTCACAAGAGGCCTTCGTTCGAGCATACCGGCATATCAAAGATGTCAAGCCCGGCCGGAAGTTCTTTCCATGGTTCTATCAAATACTGAAAAACCTGTGCGTGAGCCATTTGAGAAAACGAAGATACAGGCGGGCCAACTCTCTCAATTCGGAGGAATGCCCGGAAGTGGCCTCCACGGACGATTGCTTTTCGCCCGAGGAGGTGGCAAGCAGAGATGAAATGAAAGACAAAGTCTGGCAGGCAATCGGAAAGCTGGACGAGAAACATCGCGAGGTGATTATATTGCGACACTTTAAAAACATGTCATACGACCAGATCGCCGAGGCCCTGTTTTGCAATAAGGGCACCGTGACGAGCAGGTTGTACTATGCCCGCAAAAGACTTGAAGAATTATTAGGCACGGGAAAAGGAGGTTTTA
>CAZHBL010000335.1:0-6351 GCA_964530105.1 uncultured Pirellulales bacterium
TCACTTCCTGACGAAAAATTTATCCCGCTCAGGAAGTTTTTATTATCGGAAAAATCCTAAAAGATTCATTTGGTACATAAACTCCAAAACAGCCTCGATGAATTCCGATCGCAGATTTTATCAGAAGTGTATTCGATCTTTTGCAATTCTTTGCCAAATGATTGCCAAATATTTTAGCCGGTGTTTGGCTGACTTGGGTTCTGTTTCATATATTTTAGTTGGAATAACGTTTGTTGTTAAGAAGCATGGGTCCAAGTCGTTTAATACAGGTGCAATATAATATGTTAGGACTTTTGAAAAACCACACATACGCGATCGGCATTGACGTCGGGCATGACAGTCTGAAGCTGGCTCAGCTTGGGCGCAACGGACAAAGTACAAGTGTAATTGCAGGCAACAAGAAACAAAGGCCCGATGAGATAGAACCCGGCAGCAGTGAATGGCAAAGATGGGTCATCGAGAATATACGCCTGTTGACAACATACGGCGATTTTCGGGGCAAAGAAGTTATCGCGGCAATACCTGAAACTGATGTATTTATCGATCATATCAAAATGCCGAAGATAAATAAATGCAAGCCCCACGAAGCCATCTTTTCGAAGATCAAGCAGAAACTTCCGTTCGAGTCTCTTGAAGAGAACACGATGATGCAATACATTGAGGCCGAGCAGGATAACGTTTTGGTAATGGCAACTGAACGAACAATTATTGACAGGCATCTGGCCATATACGAAAAAGCCGGTCTGTCCATCAAGTCCATCTGTGCCTGGCCGTTAGCTCTGACAAATTGTTATGTGAAATTTTTCGGCCGGCGTAAATCCGACCTTGAAGCAATTGTAATGCTCATTTGCCTTGAAGAAAACTGCACTAACATCGTTATTTGCCGTCATAAGAATCTGCTCTTTGCTCATTCTGTATCAATAGGCCTCAAACAGCTTGTTGACGAGCAGTCGGTATCGAGATTGGTGATGGAAATAAAAGGCTGCAAACGGCAGTTCAATATGATGTACAGAAACGCTCAAATAGAGCGCTTGATTTTTCTTTCGGGTCAGTCTGTAGATAAAGACGTGTGCGCAACAATAGCAAGACAACTGGAAATGCCTGCACAGGTGGGAGATTGTCTAGCGGCGGTGGAAATAGCTAAATCCTGCCGCCTGGGCAGGGACATCGAACAGGACAAAGCACGTCTGAATGACCAGATAGACAGAAGAGATTGTCCCGTCAACTGGGCCGTTACCTTCGGACTCAGCTTATCGTAGAGACGGGCGCCCGGACGTGACAGAGTCTGTTCGGAAACCTGACAAAGGGAGGTAAACTTAAAATGGTAAATATAAATTTTGTTCCTGATGATTACACCCAAAACAACGAATCCCGCAGAACGAACTTGATCTACCTTGTTCTGTTTGCAGTGGTGATGACGGCATTAGGCGGCTCATTTGTGTCTATCAAGATACGCCAGCGCGCCTGCCGTACCAGCGAAGAGCTGGTTAACGCCAGGATGACCGAGATACAAGAGGCCATAAAGCAGTTCGAGGAGCTTCAGACCAAAAAAAGAGAGATGATGAAGACAGCCCTTACCACCGCGGAACTGCTCGAACCCGTGCCGAGAAGCATTTTGCTGGCGTCGCTGACGAATAACCTGCCTCAGGGCGTGTCACTTTCGGAGGTGAGCATGATTCAGAAGCAATCGAAGCAAAACACCGCGGCTGCAAAAACAAGTAAATACCAGGCGGCCCAGGCCCAGAAAACGGCGTCTCAATCGAACGGCTCGCAACAGGCCGGCCAATCGCAGAGTAACGAGCCTGAGAATCCGGAGAAATTGCTGGAGACACATATAAACATAGGAGGCATAGCACCAAGTGACCTTCAGGTCGCAAGCTATATCAAACAGTTGAGCAATTCGAGCTTGCTGGATAACGTGGCGCTAATAGAGTCAAAAGAATACAAACTCCATGACGAAACGGTAAGGCAGTTCAAATTGAGTGCGATGCTCCGGAAAAATACTCATCTTACCAAGGAAGATATCGAAGGGATCAAGAGCAAAGCTGAAAATACCGTATGGAATTTCTAATGCCGGTACTGGTTGAGGCCCCTGATGGGGCCCCGGCGGTAAATCGGTTCATCATTAAAACGAGGGCATAATTATGACTGGCAATTTTAGGAAAGTGGTTTTTTTCGTCTTGATATTGGGTGTGGCTGTGGTTGGTTATCAATACATGATTAAGCCGGCCAACACGCATCTGGCAGAGGTCAAAAGCCGTGTCGATACAAAATTTGCTCAATTAGCAAAATTCCAACAAGCCACCGCAGTGGCAGAGGATCTCGCAAAACAGCTTGAGCAATTGAAGGAGGCGATAGGATTTTTTGAAAGCAGACTGCCTCCTAAAAGTCAGATTCACGAAGTGCTCGAACAGGTTACTGTAATTGCACAAAAGGAAGGTCTCGAGCCTAAAACAATTCGAACGCTCACAGAAAAGGACAATAGCGGCTATATAGAACAGCCGTTAAAAATGGAGCTGGAGGGCAATTTCAGTTCGTTTTACTCGTTCCTGTTAGAGCTTGAGAATCTGCCGCGAATAATGAAGATTCGCGAACTAAAATTAGAAAAGCAAAAGACCGATGAAGGTCAAATAGCGGCAAACTTTATTGTGAGCATATTTTTCCAGAATAAAGTCGGTTAAAAGAAACTTAACATGAATCAGATACGAAATTAACGGAGCTTAGCTATGTTGTCTTTTTTACGTGAACAGGGTAACGTGGATTTGCCGGCACAAAAACCGGATACCGCCATCGAATCGGCACCGGGAGACGGTGCCGAAAAACCACAGGAGCAGGAATATCTTACGGTAGCGGCTTCTGGAAAACGAACCCGCAAGAGTACGATATTGCTTGCCGTTTTGTTTATCATAGGCCTGTTGTGCCTCGGGTATATGATCAAAAAGAGCACACCCAAAGCGGCCTCGGCAGCCCCTGATGTTACTGAAGAAACTCAGCTTGAGGCGGCCGTCACCCGGCTTACCGGCGTTAAGTCGGAAATGTTCAACAGCATGGATGAGATTGTCAGGAAATTCTACGAGTTTTCTGATGTGCTCCAGATCAAGGTCGGTGAGCTGGTTAAAAATCCTTTCAAAATTGAACTGTTTTCGGCCAATGTGAAAGAAGAATCCCTCATCGAGATAAAAGTCCCTGAAATTGATACCGAAATGGTGCAGCAACAGCAGATAAGACAAAAGGCAAAGGAAATGCGGCTTCTGAGCATTATGCAATCTGACCGGGGCAATTGCTGTATGGTAGGTGATAAAATCCTCTACGAGGGAGATTATATTAGAGATTTCATGGTCCGCCAAATTGGCGATAATTTCGTAAAGCTCGAATGGAATTCCAATCGTAATAACGAATCTTTGGGAACGAAATCAGAGCCTGTGGAGATTATGCTGAACTTGTCGGATTGAGACTACTGTTTGTACTAAAAATATCGTCTAAAAATTCTTTGTGGAAATGTGAAATGGTAAACATAAAAACTATATTAGAAAACGTGATAGACAACGGAGCAAGCGATTTGCATATCAACGTTGGGATGCCGCCGATATTGCGAAGGAATACGGAATTGGGCGAGCTGGATTTTCCCGCCATCAGCAACGAGGATGCCAAGGAAATGGTTCTTTCCATGATTGGGCCCGACAGGTACAAAAAGTTCGAAGAAAACAAGGACCTTGATTTCTCGACAAATCTCGATGACGGCCATCGATTCCGAGTTAACGCTCACTTTCAGCGGGATACAATTGCAATTGCATTCAGAGTTATTCCAAATCAGATTCCCGTGATCGATGATTTGCACCTCCCGTCGATAGCTAAAGAGCTGGCGGACCTGCCGAGAGGTCTGGTGCTTGTAACCGGACATACCGGTTCCGGAAAAAGTACAACCCTCGCCGCGATGGTTGATTTGATTAACACGAAGTACAGGAAGCGCATAGTTACGCTGGAAGATCCTATCGAATATATGATAGAAAATAAAAACAGCATGATAGAACAGCGGGAAATCGGTTCTGACTGTACAAAATTCGCATCAGGGCTTAAGCACGTATTGCGGCAGGACCCGGACATTATTATGGTCGGTGAGATGAGAGACCTGGAGACTACTGGCTCGACAATTACGGCCGCAGAAACCGGACACCTTGTTTTCAGTACGCTGCACACGATCAATGCTTCGCAGACGATCGAACGTATCATCGATATCTATCCTGCAGCTCAGCAAAATCAGATTCGAACGATGCTGGCCAATACGCTGCAGGCAGTGCTCTCGCAGACGCTGTTCAGACGGATCGATGAGCCGGGAATGGTTCCCTGTACCGAAATACTTCTGTGCACCTCCGCGGTGAGAAACTGCATTCGTGAGAATAGAATCTATGAGATTCCGAATATTATCGAGACCTCCCGCAGACTGGGTATGCAGAATCTGGACAATAGCATAAGCGATATGTACTTCAAGGGTTACATAGACAGGGACGAGGCGATTATGCGGTCGAGCAATCCGGCGAAAATGGAAAAGATGCTCGTACCGGTTGATGGATTTGAAGTTGTTCAGCCTTCTCAAGAGGCTCAAGAGGCTGAAGAGGCTCAAGAGGCTCAAGAGGCTGAAGAGGCTGCCGTTTTGCAGCAATAACCAGCACCTGCATTCGCCGGTGCGTAATGTGTCCCCGGAAAAAAGACCCGACAGGGCCGGGGCAGTCAATGCAGAAAGATGGGGCATGTGAATATGCTTGAAGAATCGTCACAAAATAACAAAGGCGCAACCGCAGTTGCAGATAATCCGCAACATGACAAAGCACCATGGGAGCAGATCAAAAAACCCCGAGAGTCCGCATCTGAAACGGGCCGGCCCTCCAGGAAGAAACAACAAGGCGCCTGGCTAAAAGTCAGTCACTTCAGGATGGAGTGCGGGCCGAGCAGAAAAGATATTCTGAATTTTACGAATCAACTTGCTGTCATGGTCCGTGCGGGAATCAGCCTTCAGGATTCGCTCGAATCGATAGCCGAACAAAACGACAACCGGAAATTCAAGGTGATCATTATCGATTTGAAAAACCGAATCGAAGCCGGACAGAGTTTTTCGCAGGCGCTTGCCGAGCATCCTCAGACTTTCAGCAATCTCTATATCAATATGGTTGCTGCGGCGGAGATCAGCGGTTCTCTAAGCGGAATGCTCCAGAAATTAGCGGAGTATCTGGACTCCGAAGCCGAGACTCGTTCGCAGGTCAGAGGGGCTATGGTATATCCGATTATCATAGCCTTTATGGCGGTTTCGGTGACTATTTTCCTGCTTTGCTTTGTTCTGCCGAGGTTTACGGCAATCTTTGCGGGCAAGGAGCATCTGCTGCCGAAGCCTACCAAGGCTCTAATGGCCAGCAGTGCGATTCTGCGCGGCTACTGGTTCCTCATTTTGCCGGCAATCGGCGCCATGTTCTGGGCATTTTGGTATTTTATCGGCACCGAGGACGGCCGGAAGTGGTGGGACAAAACGAAATTGTCGCTGCCGCTGATCAAATCGCTCTGCCAGAATCTCTATATCACCAGGAGTATGCACACGATGGGCGTACTTACAAAGGCGGGCGTGCCGATCTTGAACACGATTTCGATCACAGCCCAAATTGCCGGAAACGTTCTTTATAAGAAAATGTGGCTCAGCGTCTATGAGGAGGTTCGCCAGGGTAATAAAATTGCCTCCAGTCTGGGCCAGTATAATTTAATGCCGAGCAATGTCGTGCAGATGATTAAAAGCGGAGAAAATTCAGGCACGATGAGCGACGTACTGAGAGATATCGCAAGTTTCTACGCAAGAGAGCTCAAAACGGCGATCAAAACAGTCACATCGATGATCGAACCGATTATGATCGTACTCATGGGTTTTCTGGTCGGCTTTATTGCAATGAGCATTATTCTGCCGATCTTCAAGATGTCCAGTATCGTAATGGGCAAATAAATTCGTCGCTCCGGCGGAGTTTCGGGGCAGATGTTACGATTGAGGGCCAGCGAGATGCGAAATACGAAATACAAAAGCGGCTTTACACTTATCGAGGTGCTAATGGCACTACTGTTGGTTGGTCTTGCCGTTGCTTCTCTGGTGGCATCTAATAGTGCATTCACTCAAGCTAATGGTGCCGGAACTGATTTGTCAACTGCCGAGTTTCTTGCTGAACAAATAAGAGAGCTTACCGCGCTGCTGCCGGTGATTGATCCGGGAAGCACGGTTTGGACAACTTTTGGTCCGGAAGGCGTCGAAACACTGGCGACCTACAACGATTTGGACGATTTCGATGGTACGAGCTTTTCGCCGCCTATCAATGCCAATAG
>CAZHBL010000336.1:0-6349 GCA_964530105.1 uncultured Pirellulales bacterium
TTCCGGGCAGACTCTCGGCCGTTGACGTAATTGAGGAGTGGGTGGCACGATATAATGGCCCTGGAAATTACGATGACTACGCCAAGGCCATTATTGCAGATGATTCAGGCAATGTCTATGTAACGGGACATAGTTACGGCGAAGGCAGTCACCATGACTACGCCACAATAAAGTATGACGCGGATGGAATCGAGCAGTGGGTGGCACGGTATAACGGTCCCGGCAACTATCATGACACACCCGTGGCCATAGCGATTGATGCTTTCGGCAATGTCTACGTGACAGGATACAGTTACGGAGACGGGACAAACTCCGACTATGCTACGATAAAATATAATTCGGATGGAATCGAGCAGTGGGTGGCACGGTACAATGGTCCGGGCAACGGTAATGATATCGTTTATGCCATGGCACTGGATGATTTCGGTAATGTCTATGTAACGGGCGAGAGCGATGACAACGACAGCCGCCTTAACTATACGACAATCAAGTACAATAAAGACGGACGCCGGCTATGGACGGCAACGTATAACGGGCCGGGCAATTATAATGATAGCGCCAGGGCAATCGCGCTGGACGCTCTCGGTAATGTCTACGTGACCGGATATAGCTACAGCGGAGCCGAAACACGTGAGGACTATGCCACCATCAAGTACAATTCATCCGGCCACCAGCTCTGGGTGGCAAAATACGCAGGACCGTCGGGCTCGCCATATTCGGCGTATGATGTCGCTCATGCCATAACCGTGGATGCATCAGGCGGCGTCTATGTCACCGGATATAGTGACGGCGGTGATACAAGCTATGACTATGCCACGATAAAGTATAATTCGGACGGCATAGAGCAGTGGAAGGCAAGATATAACGGATTAGGGGACAAGTATGATAACGCCCATGCGATTGCCCTCGACAGCTCCGGCTGTGTCTATGTGACGGGCTATAGTGACAACATAAGTACCCGCCAGGACTATGCAACGGTCAAATATGATTTGTCCGGTCGACAGCTCTGGGTGGCAACGTATAACGGTCCGGCAAATAATAATGACCGAGCCTGCAGCATTTTAGTGGATCCTTCGGATAATATCTATGTAACCGGATATAGTCATGACTGGGACACCAGCGTTGACTATGCGACTATCATGTACGATTTGGCCGGTAACGAGCTCTGGGTTGCAACATATGATGGACCGGCATATACCGGAGAAGTTGCGGAGGATCTGTCTGACGATGATAGCCCTATAAACGAGCCTGATAATGATTGTGATTTTGCATATGCCCTGGCCATGGACAAATCAGGGAACATCTATGTTACCGGAGGTAGTTTCGGCATCGAGACCCGCTATGACTTTGCTACAATTAAGTATTCGATAGAAGATACTCCGCCTGGTAAGTTCGTGGAAGTTGCCGATTTGAGGGCCGGAGCAAAACTGACATTCGACACTGTTGATGGAGGTGGCAGGACGACCGTGAAAATGACGCCGGGTGGGCCCATGTCATTAGAGGGAATGTCACTTGTGCCTTCGGGAATGGTTTACGAAATAAACACGACGGCCGTATTCAAGGATATGATCCAAATTGCTATCAAATACGATGACACCGAACTGACCAAGCCGCAGGAAAACGCTCTGAAGCTCAGATGCTATGAACCGTCAACTGATGAATGGTTAGAAATAACCACTGACAGGGATACAGAAAATAACATCATCTACGGCAAAAGCCGTCATCTGTCATTTTTCGCGGTGACTGTCACGCCCTGAGCGCAACAGCCGTGTGAGATGAGCTTTAGTCATCCGAATCGTTCTGAATTTCCTTCCGTAAAAACAGCCATACCCATCCATGACGTTCGGACTCGGCCGGCAGTTTCGAACGAAGCTCGGTCATCCGCTTACTAACCTCCCGCTGCTCCTTCTCAAGCTGTTCGATTTGTTCCTTTGTACGCTCAGAGTCCTTTCCAAACAATTTTTCTGACAGCGTTCTGTAATGCTCCTGGAATTTCTCCAACTCCTTTCTGGTCTCTGCATGTTCGGCCTTCTGCTCGGTCGTTGGCTCGGGCAAGTTGGGTTCCTGGATGGCTAAATCACCCACCAGCAAATCAAGGCGGCCGTCTTCGTTCCAATCTGTAACACAGATTTTCGAACGGCTTCCACGACGAACGTCTTTGGGGGGATGTTGATAGGATATTTTCTCGACAGGCGGCACGAGGTGGACAGCCGAAGCTAATTCAGGAGATTTAGTCGTTCCTGTGTTACGGTAAAGCAAAACGCTGCCGTCGTCGGCGCCGACGAGCAGGTCGAGGTCTCCGTCGCCGTCCCAGTCAGCGGCAAACGGCGCGGCGCTTCTTTTGACATCAATCGATTGACCGCCAGCCCGTATATGTTGTTCCTTGCCGAAGGCATAAGATTCAGGCGTTCCTTCGTTGGGAACCAGATACACCTTGCCCAGTATTGTGCCAATTATCAGATCGTAGTCTCCGTCGCCGTCCCAGTCGGTCGCGTGGGCTGCCGAAGCCGTGCCGGTAATTCCGATGGGTCTTTCCTTTGTGCTTTCAAGACGCTGACCGTGATAGTTGACAAACGTCCCATCGGGTGTGTGCTCGAATTTAGCATACCCGGCAATGAGAAGCCCATCAGGCTGATCCTTGCCAAAAGGATTGAACATTGTACTCTTGCGAATCCCTCCGCCGATATTGATAAATTTGCCGTCCTTGTCCTTAATCATCTCAGGGGCGGCGAATGAATGGTCATCGGTGCCCCGGAACAGGAAAATCTCGCCGGGCCAGGAGCCGGAGATGATATCAGGATTGCCGTCGTTATTAATGTCCACAACATGCGGACCGAACCCGATACATCAGCCGCTCGGGACGCGACCGTCCTCTTTGCCTTCCTTGAATTTCACACCGGCGGCCAGCTTAGGCTCCGAATTCGTGCCCTCATTGCGATATAGCCACAGCAGTCCGTCTTTGAACTGGCCCACTAACAGATCTTTGAGGCCGTCGCCGTCAAAATCGCATACGAACGGTGCGGCATGGCCTATTTCCGTCGCATCGATAGGTTTGCCGGCTGCCTGGAGCCTGACCGGCGGCTCCAGTTCCGGCGACAGCGATGCGTTCTGTTTAGAAATCAATACTGTTAAAACCAAAATAAGTGCTCTGAACATGATGAGTCCTCCATTAAAAGAGTTATTAACTTATCGATTTAAATTAGGGGCGCTTCGCGAACCGCCCCTACCGGTCTATATAAAAGACGTCAACAACAAGAAAATAGTTACTATAATTTTTCAAAAAAATGCAGAAAATTAGGCATCTTATTCTTTGTAATGAATTAGCCACATTGTGTGTATCTAAAACAATGGATTAGGTGGTCGTTGACCAAGCCTGCCGATTGCATGAAGGCGTAACAGATTGTCGAGCCGACGAATTTGAAGCCGCGTTTCTTGAGGGCCTTGCTCATGGCATCCGATTCAGGTGACGTTGCGGGGATTTGTTTAAGGGTTTTCCAGCGGTTGCGGATCGGAGTTCCGCTGACAAATTGCCAGATATATGCGTCGAAAGAGCCGAATTCCTTCTGTATCTCAAGCACGGCACGTGCGTTGGTCACGGCTGCTTCGATTTTGAGCCTGTTGCGAATGATGCCGGGATTGTTCAGCAGCGAGGTGATTTTACGTTTATTGTAACGTGCGATTTTGGCCGGCTCGAAATTGTCGAAAGCCTTGCGGTAGTTCTCACGCTTATTCAGAACAGTCTGCCAGCTCAAACCCGCCTGGGCGTTATCGAGCATAAGCAGTTCGAACAGCTTGCGATCATCGTGAATCGGCGTGCCCCATTCAGTGTCATGGTATTCGATCATAAGCTTATTATCGCCCGGCCATTCGCAACTATTTTTCATAAGTCTTCCTCGAAATAATAAGTTCTTGCCGGCTGTAGAAGTCGGAACGTATAGCTCACCGGCTATCAGAAATACGCAGGTCTTTATACGGTTGTCCCGCTTCGTTCGTTATTCTCATATAGAATCCCCATGAGCCTGTACGGTTGCAAACTTTCAGCAGTATCTCATTGCTCCCGCTCTTAAGACTCACGGGGACTATGTCCTGGTCCTTGACTGCATAACGGCCAATGTTTTTACCGAGAACCAATTGGCCGTTAAGCCAGACCTTGAGATCATCGTCACTGCCTGTCCGAAACTGAACTTGCCTTGCTTCCGGTGAGTCCATATAGGCGCATGCATACGCAACTGTCCATTCATTGTGATTCAAATATTCTGCAAGATTTACAAACCCATCTTTTTGCTTTGAATCCGGCCGAGCTGTAACCATTTGACCTTCCCTTCTGCGCCTGCATATTCCTTAGCGAAGTCTATCTCTTTTTCCGGCGAATATTGTTCCTCAAAACCGCTATTGTTCCTGTTATCGAAAGGACCGATGATCATCCATGCTTCATCGTCAAGATATCCTGCTTTTTCGTAGTCCTCAGATGCTTCGGCCTGGGCCCAGGACAGGATTGCTGGATAGAGGGCGGGAATGGATTTGTTTTGTGTATTTTGATAGAGCTTTAGAAGCTCGTCTGTGAATTCCCGGAACCTGATGAACTTTCTTCCGTAAATCATCTGGTCGATAACTCTGTTTTGCAGCTCTTCAAACGTCTCGCTATCGTATGTATCGGACGCATATAGAAGGAATACCGCCCAGGTCATGTATTCGTTGAATATCATCTCGGCCGAACGGTAAAGTTCTTGACCGTTCCACGTACTGAGGTCGGCCATCGCCTTATGGACGTCCGGGGCGTGTTCAGCCGTGACCAGGTTCACATAGTTGTGGTCTATTTCGGTGAAAACGACTCTCGCGAGCAATGCTCGTTCCAATGTACTTGAGTATTCTTCCGGCTCGCCCGGACCGGAGACGAACATGATGGTCTCGCTGTAGTCGTTCTTATTGAAGCCGCACGTTTCGTGAGAGCTTCCGAGAAGAGGAGAAAACACCACTTTATAGCAATCGTGTCTGGCAGGGAATCTCTCTTCGAGCCACATCCACATCTTTTGTATGGGAACAAGCTCTTTATATAGCCGGATTTGCTCCTGATAGTACGACAGGTTGTTGCGGTAAAACTCCCTGAAGTTGCTGACTCTTGCAAAATCCTCGACGAGGGCCCGCTGTTTCTTAAAGAGATTGGGTTGCCTCAGATCAGGATAGAGTCCCCCATAGGCAATCCTATCCGCCTGGAAAATAAAACAAATACTATTGTCGCGAAACTGATAGCCGAAATTGCGGTTTAAGTCGCTCTCAGCAATGAGAGGATGATTCCAATACGGCATAAAGTGCGCAAGAACGCGTTTGTAATAGTCGCTTTGTTTGTTGACTCGATTGGGATTGCTTAGACCCTTGTCAGAAATAGCAATGGCGATATTAGCCAGCTCGAAGACCTCAGGAATTTCCACGATCACCTTGCCGCGATTCTTCTGTATATACTCATCGACATAACTGGAGTTGTCATCCGGCGAGGCAGCGGCACTGTTTTTGTTCTGACATCCTGTCAAAGCAAAGATTAGCAACAAAAGAAGGTAGATGAGTCTTATCTGTTTCATTTTGATTGAACTCCAAAAACACTTACACATATCTGAAGATTCCGGCTCTTACCAGGGTGCTGCTCATCGTCGTTTGGCCCGGCCGGATTATCGTTTTTACCGTACCCATGGCAGTAACAATTATTTCACCCACGGGACGGACCCGGGGGCTCTATCTTAAACGATTTGGGGCTCGAATTTGTTAAGCTGGCAGAAGTCTTTCATTTGATCCGCGTAGTCGCCGTAGAAGAATATCTGGTGGAAGCCGGGGAAGCTGAGGACTTCCTGTCGACCGTCGAATTTGACCTTTATCGAAACAACGCAACCGCCGGAGGGCGGAACATCCATATTATCCAGCACCGTGCCTGCCGAAATCAGCACCTTCGAGGGCGAGCTGCCATCCGCTTTGCCCGGCAATAAATCAATGCTTGTCACACGCTGGCCTACCTGCCAGAGCGTTCGCGGCACCGCATCCCGGTTGCCGTGATGGTGCATCAAATCGAAAGGCTCGGGGCCGGAGCCGAAGCCGTTGAGCTTTGTCGGACACGAGCAGTGCGCGCCGATAATAGAATCGTCCGAAGTATCGGCAACGGGGTCCTGCTGGAAGCCCGGCCTGTCGAATAGATACTGCGTGATGAGATGCGAGGCCACCGCGCCGTAGTCGGCTTCGCAGGCGGCCGGGATGCCGTCGTCGTTCATCCGCGACCAGGCGATGCAGGGCAGGCTCACTTTGATTTGCCCCAGAGCGCCGAGGCAATCCATCGTGATGGCGTCGGCCTGCTCGGCTTCGAGAA
>CAZHBL010000337.1:0-6337 GCA_964530105.1 uncultured Pirellulales bacterium
TCTTCGTTGAAGTCTCCGGGCATGCCGATCCATACGGTCGGCTCGGGGCCGACGCTGCCCTGGGGATATGTGTGCAGTCCGAAAAAGTTCATGCGCAGCTTTGGCAGTTGTGCGACAATAGCTTTGTAATCGTCGGTATTCCACCAGTCCGGTCCCTCGGGAAAATCGTGGAACGGCTGGATTCCCCGCATGTCGAACAGTGGTTTGCCTTTTTCATCCAGGTCGGGTATTTTCAGCGTGATACGCTCATCGGGGATTGTGTCACCATGCATATAAAAACGAATGCCCAGGTGCTCGGCGAACCGATACGCGGCGTAGAGTGTCCCTATCGAATCGCCGCCGGTAATAAGCAAAGCTTTCCGATTTCTGGAATTAACTGTCTTAATCAGATATTGCTGTGACTCGAGCGAGCCTGTCGAAGAGGCCAGCTCCGCGTTTTTGTATGTTATCGTTTTGACGGCGGGGCGGTCCTTCTGTCCGATGATAATTAAAGACGTTTTGGAAGGCAGGTCTTTATCGCTATGAACGATGGGCAGCAATTTGCCCGTCCGCAGATACACATAGCGGCGAACCTCTTGAGCCGCTAAGGTTTCGGCTGTTGTTGTGTCCGAAGGGCTGACAATGGTGACGGCGGAAACTTCAGCTTCCGGCCCGCGGTTAGCCGAGCAGCCGATCGAAAATAACAATACGGAAAGCACGGCCGGCGTTAAAAAACTAATGCCTTTTCTCATTTTAACGATCTCCTTATGCTGTTATTTTTTTTGAGGCACGGGCTTCAAGCCCGTGAAAACACGGCCAGGATGGCCGTGCCACTGTTCTATTGCGACAGAACGAACTCGGCCAGATCTTTTATCTCTGCTTCGGTAAGGTTTGATGTCACTCCGTGTTTGTCGCCGGGATTGTACGTTGTCAGCACTTCTTCAATGGTGGCGGCCCGTCCATCGTATAGGTATGGCGAGGTCCGCCATACTTCGACGAGCGTCGGCGTGTCGAACCCCCGGTCCTTGTCCAGGTCTTTACCTGTACCCACGTTGTGTGTCTTCAAATCGGTGTGCAGCGGTCCTGTATGACATGAAGCACAGCCCGCTTTGTCGAAAATCTTTTGCCCTCGCTCGGCCGACTCGCTGAGCTTGCCATCAACAAGATGAGGGCTGGGGAGCGGTTTGAGGCTCTTTAGATACTCGTCGATTGCGGCGGCCTCTTCTTCCGGACGCACTGCAAACTGGATATGCCTGATTCCAGCTCGCACGGCGGCCTCGGCATTTTCGCGAATACCCGTAATCATCGCCGGCGGCGTTTGATGCGCGAGCAGCAGGCTCTTGGTGTTCTTCGGATTTCCCAGGCCGTCATTGAGCAGGTCCCAGTTCAGAGCATCGGTCCGGGCGCCGGAAGGGTGACAACTGGCACAGCTCTGCCAGTTCTGAAAACAAAGCTCGGCATTGTTGAACAGCATTTCGCCCTTTCGCACGGTTGTCATATCGGTCTTAGGGCCGAGGGATATGGATGTGGTCTTGAATCTCGATTCGCTGTTTATGTCCACGATGGCTATGCTGTCGGTGAAGTACTCGGCAACATAAGCATTGCTGCCGATGATTGTGAGTGCTCGCGGCCCTTTGCCCGGCAGCTTGATGCGTTGTCGAATGCCGTAAAGAAAGCTCAGTTCGTTGGGAATATTCGAGGCAGCTACACTGCCGGAGCTGCTTGCGTTGTAGGAGCCACCGGCAAAGCTATCCGGCTGCCTGCCGATGCGTTTATTGTAGTTGTTGATTTTCTCGATCATAGCGGCGATTTCTATTACGCTTAACTCGTGGGTTCCGGCGTGGGTAACGCAAAGGTATTTTGAGTCACTCGTGCAGGCAAGGCCCCACGGATTCGCGGCGCCATGATCCACATCGTCCAAAAGAACCGTTTCTATGAGTCTCTTGCGTCTGGCGTCTATGATGCTAATCGCGTTCGTATTTATCCATCCTCGTTCCAGTTGGGTCGTTGGAACCGTGTACCGGGCGAGAATATGTGAGGCAAAAACAAACCGGCCGTCCGGCGAAACGACAATGCCGTGCAGTCCCGTGCTACCGTTCGGCAGGACAATGTCGATCTCGAAGGCCATCGTCCCGGCGTTTATGACCGAAATGTTACAGGCGATCGAGTCGGCGCCCGCCGAGCCGTATGGAAGCATGTTGCCCACGTAGAGCCAGCTTCCATCGGGTGTGATATCGGCGGCTACCGGCTCACGCAGAGCGGGAATACTTGCGAGCTGCTTATCGTCTTTGGTTCTTATTACGGAGATGTCGTTATCGAAGCGATTACAAACGTACAGAAACCTGTCGTCCGGACTAAGCACGGGGGCTATTGGAGTGTGGCCCGCGGGCAAAGAGCGGAGCAATTTGGCATTGCGTGTATCTATGACACAGACACATCCTTTCTGTCCGCCACAGGTTACGTAGAGAATCGTTCCATCGCCCTTCAGGGCAAGGCCCGTCGGTTCTGAGGGCACAGTAATTGTTGTTTTAACATTCGTCGTTTTCGTATCAAAGACAGCTATCTGTTTGGCTGTAGCCTCGGCAATATAGATTGTCTCGCCCTGACTGTATGCTACTAACGCCGTCGGTGACAGATATTCTTCAGCGGCATAAGAAGCGTAAGTGAAGCTGGTCAGGACGATAGAGATGCTCATCCACATAGTTGCTCTGTTAATATAATGTTCTTTCATATTCAGTTGTCTCCATAACTACTTGATTCTGAATCGGGTAGTGTTGCATCTTGCTCGTCGAGACTTTAACCTCCGATTATCTTTTAAGAAAAAGAAGCTACCGAATCTCATGTCCTGAAAAAAGCATTGCGAAATCTAAAAACCAATTGGCGCCAAAATAACAGAAATGGACGAAAAATCAAGCTCAAAACCTTCCCGATGGCCTGGCTAATGTCGAGACTGTTTGGTCGGAACTGCCGGAATATATTATGGCTGAGATAAGAACTTTAGTCAAGGCAGCTTCGCGGTACGCTTAATTGTGTAGATATGCCACTTACTTCAGATACTCCCTTGAGAGCGACTTTTCTATGCCGGATTAGAGACTCTTGCTTACTTATCGTTTATCTAAGGGCGTTCTTATGTCCCCTTTGCATTTGCGTTGGTTTTCTGCTCTGCCGGAGTACAGCCTTTTCTTATATGTGCTCGTATTAAATACGCTGAGAGAATCTTAGCTCGGTTTTCGACGGCAGTACCAGAACGCCCATACTACGACCATTATTATTATCCACTCTGCAACACCCATTTTGTCGACTCCTCCGCTGCTATATGTCCAACTGAGGCAAGCCAGAACCTGTATGGAACTCAAAAGCAATACCCCTGAGTCCCTGGGGGAAAAGGCACAGATTCTTGCGTATCTCATTATACGCAAACTGGCGGTTTGAGTTGGACCGTTAAAAGTCCAGTACAAAAAAGCTGTTTAGTTTTCAATTCTGAATTGCATGTTTGCTTCGTTCAATGATTACTCGATTATACCACGAGCTTATTCCAGGCGTCAAGAAAAATCAAAAATTGTGCAAATATATCTGTGAGTAAACATGAAAAATGCGGGTAGGAAAGGTAGTATTCTGTATAAGTTTTAAAATCTGGCTTTAATGAAACAGACGTTCTTCGCTGTAAAAAGCCACCCGGATTCCAAAATTAAGGTATTCACTCTGACGATTTTTTTACAAATTAACTTTGTCTTGGAGTTCAGCAATGGCTGTCTGAATCAGCTTTAGCTGGCTTTCGAGCTGATGGACCTTTTGAGTTTCGATCTGCAATTGAGTTTCAAGCTTGTCGAATCTTTCCTGAGCGCTCTGTGCCTTTGCAACAGCGGCATCGCGTGACTGGATTAGTTCCTCGACCTGATTTTGCAGCGTATCGCGGGACGTTGTCAGGTCCCCGACTTGTTTTTGCAATTGGTCGCTCGAGCCGGCAAGTTCCGTGAGTTGCTTCTGCAGCTTGTCACGAGTCTGCGTAACGATGTTTATTCTCGCCTTGAGATCGTCTCTTTCGCTCTCGGTCTTTGCCAAAGCGGCTTTAAGATTTTCCAGCTCGGCTTTTTGCTCTGCACCAATATTGCAGCCCGTCAGGGCGATCGGAAGAACCAATGCTATCGTACACGTGAGAATCAGAATTTGCTTCATCGTTTCGCTCCTTTTCTTTCGAGTTAAATTTTTTGAAAATTTGCCAAACAATTGTTCCAAATATTACATCGGCTATAAACAGGTTTGAGTTGAAGCAAATCTCCTGTATATCGACCGAACTTTTTACCGATAAACAGAGGTTGCGGACTTGAAATTACTAATCGGGAAGTGTGAATAGGGCTTGTTGGAATGTGCTTATTCGGATAGCCCCACATGCTCCTATTGGGGGCAGAAGATATGCGTATCTGGATGCAAACACGTTGCCACAGAGCATAAAGCGAAAGAAAATAGTAGTACTATTTCAAGACAACGCTGGTTCCGGTGACCGTAAAGCTAAGCCCGAAAGTCGGATTTGCAGATGATGCTAATATAAAAGGAACGGGCCAAGAAGTGGAGTCAGGAAAAATACAACTCGACCCGCATCCTCGGATCCCCCCGATCCATTTAATTATACGATTGGTAGTTAATGCGAGTTCACAGACTTCAATGCCAAAAAAAAATTTCATAAAACTCTATTTTATCAGTACTTAAAGCTTATCAAAAATAACAAGCGATAAAGGGCAATTCGGATAAGTTCTTAGAGTTGCTCTGCTACTCCGCTAAAGAGCTATAGATTGCACGTTGTTAAGTCATTAGAAGTCGTTTTTTGTCATTTTCGGCATTTTTCCGTACGGTGGGAGGGGGCTATACTTGTTTTTTCCGGTAGGGCAGAGTGTTACCCGATTTATCCAGGCTTTGCCGGAATAGCTTTGTAAGAATTAGGATGGCTGAAATGTTATTTTTTTTTGAAATAAAACCCGTCGAGCTTCGACAATCCAAATGTGGCCCAGTGGAGGCCGGAATCGAGAAATAAAGTAAAGTTCATAGTATTAAGGAGTAATGAAATGATTATGAAATGGTTAAAAAGAAGCGTGATTATTGCGGCAGGCGTTTCACTTGTCGGCGGTATGCTCTTCGGCAAAGACGTTGTCAGCTACGTACGCAGCTCGGCCAAGTCGGTGCAGACCGTGGTAAAAGACTCGGTTCCTATCGAGTTTGAGCTGAGACGTGCCCGTGATCTACTGGAAGAGATCATTCCCGAGATGCACGCCAACGTCCGGCTGATAGCCCAGGAAGAAGTGGAAGTGGCGGCACTGAATGTCGATATCGCCAAGAGCGGGGATTCTATGAAGGAAGAGGAGCTGCGGATCGCAAAGCTGCGAGACGCCCTTGCAGAGCCAAAAGCTCAATATTGCTTTGCCGGCAGAGAATATCCTCGCAGCTATGTCAAAGAAGACCTGGCAAACCGATTCGAGCGATTCAAAGAGAGCGAGCTGGTCCTGGCCGGCAAGAAAAGACTCCTGGTCAGCCGAGAGAACTCCCTCCATGCAGCTATGCAAACGCTGGAGCAAACCCGCAGCCGCAAGAAAATGCTTGCTACTAAGATCGAGTCGCTTTCAAGCCAGTATAGGCTTGTAAAAGCCGCGTCGGTCGGATCGAATATCCAGGTGGACAACAGCAAGCTCGCACAAACGGAAAAGCTCATCACTCAGATCAAAAAACGCCTTGATGTTGCCGAACGCATATTGGCCCACGAGAGCCAGTTCGTTCAGGCAATTCCTGTCGATGCAGTCGTTGAAGAAGATTTATTGACACAGGTGGACGACTATTTCCAGTCCAGAGATCAACAGACAAAACTGGCAAGTACTGCCACTCAGATGCAACAACCCGAACAACTGCTGGAAAATTAATACGAAACTTAGTAAAATAGGCCGATATATCTTCAATTGTCGTGCCAGTGAATGCCGGGAGTATAACAGTGCTGATTCTACGACTAAAACAAGCTGCAAGTGCGATTGCCGATGGCCAGTTGGATGAAGCATTTGACATTGTCCAGTCAAAAGACATCAGGGAACATCGCCGCGGTCAAAAGCTTATCGGTCAGCTCGCTCGTGCCTTTGCCAAACGGGGCCAGGAGAATATCGAGGCGGAGCGGATACAACTTGCCCTGTTGGATTGCAACAAAGCGGAAAAGCTGGCCGGAAACACAGCGGATGTCGCGAAGCTGCGTTCGGCAATCTGCAGCGAGATGGAGCAAAGACGTCTAAGAAGCCGGCATCGTTCTTTCAAGGTTGCCCAGGCAAAACAACACATACAGGACGGCTGGATTTCGGCCGGCGAAGAGATTCTGAAAGACGCCGGC
>CAZHBL010000338.1:0-6280 GCA_964530105.1 uncultured Pirellulales bacterium
ACGCTCCGGACGGGCGCAAAGTCAAATCGACGCTGCACTGGGTCTCGGCCGGGCACGCTATCGAGACCGAAGTAAGATTGTACGACCATCTGTTCACAAAGGAAAATCCAGACGACGTGGCCGAGGGAGAGGATTTCAAATCCAACCTGAATCCGAACTCGCTGGAGGTTTTGCACACGTGCCGGGTCGAGCCGTCACTGGCGGAGGCCGGGCCTCTGAGCCGGTATCAGTTTGAGCGTCTGGGTTATTTTTGTGTCGACAAAGACAGCACAAAAGAAAAGCCGGTATTCAACCGAACCGTTGGTCTGCGTGACACTTGGGCCAAAATCCAGCAGGCACAAAAAACATGACAAATACGGTGGGCCGCAGCAGGAAATGTTTTTTCATTTGTAGAAAATCATTCTCAGCGAAGCAGCGAGTAATATCACCCCGAAAACCTTTCGCAGAACATCGTCCGGGATGTGGGTTGCGAATTTGGCGCCCGCCAGACCACCGAAAAAGAAGCCCAAACAGATCAGTCCGGCTATTTTAAAATCCACGAAACCCTGTTTGTAATACGTCCACGCCGCGAGCAGGCCGATCGGCGGGACCATCAATGCCAATGTCGTGCCCTGTGCAGTATGCTGCGACATACCGAACAAAAGAACCAGCGAAGGAATAATAATTATGGCTCCCCCAATACCAATAAGGCCGCTGAGAGAGCCGGCTATCAAGCCCAGAAGCAAATAGTAAAATACGTTCATAATACTTTGACCTCAATTCATAATTTAGCCTGTGGTTTTACCACAAGCTTATAAATTCTCATTAACGACCAACAAAAGATTCTCAGCCGAACAGCTCCGTGAATTTTTCCTCGATATCGGGATGTTCACATAGTGTCTGGCCGATCAGGACCGCCTTTACGCCTGTGGACATGAGCTTTTCGACGTCGGCTCTTGTTTTTATGCCGCTCTCGGCAACCAGCTCGTCTTTATGATCGAGAAGTCCCCCCAACCGGCTGGTCGTGTTCAAATCGACCTGCATCGTTGTCAGGTCGCGATTGTTGATTCCTAAAACGCTGTAACCTTTCTTCGGAAAACCGATCATGCTGCGAACCGCCAGCAGGGAATCGGCCTGATGAACCTCCAGCAGCACGGTGAGCGTCAGCTCGGCAGCGGCAATCATCAGGTCCATCAGCTCGCCCGGTTTAAGAGCTTCGGCTATCAGCAGTATCGCATCGGCGCCGGCGGCACGAGATTCGTAAACCTGCCAGAGGTCGATAATAAAATCCTTTCGCATAACGGGCAAATCCACCTCCCGGCGTATCTGATTTATGTATTCGAGCCGGCCCTGAAAGTACTTTTCATCGGTAAGGACGCTGATGGCGTCGGCGCCGCATTTCTCGTAGGTCCGTGCGATTGCCACGGGATCGAAATCCTCACGAATGAGACCGGCTGACGGCGAGGCCTTTTTGACCTCTGCGATAACGTTTATGCCCCGACGGTTAGGCTTGGTAACGGCCTTGTAGAAATTGCGGCATTTGGCTAAAGAACGAACCTGCTGCTTCAACTCATCGAGGCTTATCTGTAATTGACGAGAACACACTTCGGCCCGCTTATCGGCAATTATTTTGTCTAATATATTCGCCAATTTTGTTTATCCTGCGATTTTAACATAGCCCATACGAAGCTCGTTGAGAGTATTCGCAAGCACAGCTTCTTCTTCTTTCGTCAAATTGCCCTCGGTTTTTTCCTCGAGGACCTGGAGCATATCGATATTATATTTCGCCATCTCCAGGTCGGGCTTCCTTTCTTCCTGTCCCTTTATCTGCAGCAGGCCCAGGGCGAATAATGCCTGTGTGGTGAGCATGCTTACAAGCGCGGCAAAATTACCTTCCGGCAAAGGGCCATGAGAGGGCTCTTCCTGTTGCTTATCTTTTTTCTCGGCTTCTTCCTGTGCGGCTAATATATCTTTCTCCTTCTGAGCTTGCTGTTTCCAGTCCTCATCGACAATGATTTTTTTCTCCTGTTCTTTTTCTTTACCCATAATCTGAGACTCCTCTAAATCCAGTTCTTCTCTATTTTCGATATTTTTTCATATTTCTATCAATGTCGCGTTTTTGGTCGCGCTTCGTTATAGCTTGTCTTTTATCGTATTGTCTTTTGCCTCTGGCAAGGGCTAATTCTATTTTTGCCAGGCCCCTCTCGTTAAAATAAATCTTCAGAGGCACAAGAGTAAAACCTCTCTGTTCGAGTTTGATTTTTATCTTGCGAATTTCTGCCTTGTGCAGCAGCAGCTTTCTTTTCCTGGTTGGGTCGTGCTGCCGGGCCCCGGCCTGCTGGTATTGGGCGACGCCGGCACCGACGAGCCAGCATTGCTCGCCCTCAATCCTTGCATAAGAGCCGCTCAGGTCGCCGCCGCCGGACCGCAGGGATTTAACCTCGGTACCTAAAAGTCCAAGGCCGGCCTCGTACTTCTCGATAATCTCAAAGTTTCTGTAAGCCTTCTTGTTGACCGCCACCGGTCCTTCTTTATTCTTATCCTTGCGCGATTTTGTTGCCATTTGCACTATGATAGCAGAAGATATTCGATTTTGCCATAATCGGTCGGCTCAGCAAACTCGATTAGTACTATACAGAGCTTAATCAAGTTCGCCTTGTGGATTCACTCAATACTTTTTGCGATTACTATCTGGAGGCCAGGACAAAGCGCCAACTGAGTATCCATGAACAAGCGTCTTGCTCGATCCTTGCACTGCTTAACAATCCCCATCCACAATCTAACATAAATCCCAATTTGAAACAATCGTGTGGTTGGTTGCCGCTAATATCTGTTTCCTGCTCTAAGCGAATCCAGAAGCTTGCTTATATCATCGGCCATCTTGCGCTGCCCGGTCGATTTTGCCAGGGCAAGCGCCTTTTCGGCAGTGGCTACAGCATCAGCCATACGACCAGCCGACGCATAGGCGCTTGTCAATACGTTCATTACTTGAATCTTCCTGTTAGTGGCAAAGCCGGGATAGTGTTCGCCAAGCCGAAGTGCCTCTTGGTATTCCACGATTGCTTTCTCAAACTGCGCATCTACAATCAACACGCTACCGAGCTGCATGTGCGAATCCGGGTAGTCCGGCCCGCTGCGAACTGCCATATTGGCAGCGTTATAAGCTCCCAGCACATCACCCATTTCTTGTAACGCGCTTGACCTGATTACCCAACCGAAAACTGACTGTGGGTGAATCTTGAGCATATTCTCGGCGATGGACAAAGCAGCATTTGGCTGGCCGTTACTGATTATCTTTACGCACGCGGAAAGCAACTGTCGTTCGGCTCTTCGCCTTACGTCAAGAAGGGCCGGATTATCCGGTATTATCGATAATCCTTCCGCGCAATATTTCATTCTCTCCAATAAACTTTCAGTGCTGTTTGTCAGCAACAGGTAGGTCGATGCCTCGTACAGCCGCTTGAACTCTGAAAGCCATTTTTGCTTCTGTTCTTCACTGTAGCCCGTCCAGTCAATATGGCGATAAACGGAGTCACTCCTGATGTCACGAATGAACTTCATGAACATCGAATCGCCGCCGGCTTGATCGTCTGTTACAAATTCAATGAAAGGCGAATAGTCGCTGTTGACGGCATAGCTCTTGACGTGTCGTTTTATATCCTCCTTATCACCGATATAGCAACTCATCAGATCTTGGCTGTTATTGATGTTTATCAGCGACAAGCTCTCACGCACTCCCTCTTTTCCGAGTTCGTCTTCTATGTACTTCGGTGAAAAATACTGCGGCTGTTCCGATCCCACCACGAGAAAGTACCATGCCGGACTCGGCGTCATATACCAAATCGTAACATACGGAAAAACATCCATCATCGTGCCTATGATGCTGTTCAGCACGGGGGTCGGCTCGTAATTATGCGTTGGTATCCAGGACAAAAACAGGCCATTTTCGTTGAGATGATCCCTGGTGCTTTCGTAGTACTCTTTTGTGTAAAGGGATGCATTATCGGCAAAGTGTCTGGGGTGGATCGAATCGTTCACTATCGCATCGTATTTGACATCCGTCATGTGGATATAGTTTTTCGCATCCATATAAACTATGTTTACGTGGTCGTCCAGACGGTCCCCTAGATTAATGTGTCTAAAGTAACGCAAAGAAACCTCAACGACTTCCGGAGCAATTTCCGCGCAGTCGGCCCTTTCCAGATTGTGCAGGGCAAGACAGGCCATGCTTTCCCCCGACCCGAATCCCACCGATAAGACTTTCTTCGCATTGCTGTTGAGCAGAACGCCAAAATGTCCTAACATCTTCTGATCGCTGCGCCAAAAATAAGTATCGCCCGCTATTCTCTGACCTGATGCATAAAGATACAATGTGTCCTCTTCCGGGTCCCTGTAAAGCGACACAGCCGTAGTGACGCCCTCTTTCACCTCCAAAAGCTCAAGCTGCTGCGGCAGCATCGGGTTGCTGGCCACAACGGTATCAAACAAATTGGTCGGTCCGGCCGCGGCAACGACTGTAAGTACTCCAGCCGTCGCTAAGAGCCCGAACCGCCTGAGCCGTTTGGAACTGTGGACAAACATTAGGCATATGATTCCCGCAATCCACACGCCGGCCAAACCGAGAATCGTGATGCTGATCTGCAGTCCACCGAGGGGGATCAGAACAAAACCCGTGATGAGACCACCTATCACTGCACCTATTGTATTTGCTGCATAAGCCGTTCCTGTAGACCGGCCGACTTTGTGAACATGGTTAGTCCAGGCCTGCAAAGCTATCGGAAATCCAATGCCCATAATAACGGTCGGTACCAAGAACAAAAACGCGCTCTGCACAAGCGGCTCAATCATAAACGTCGAAAATGGAATAAGTTTGCTTGTCTGTTCGACTTCTGCATTAACCCATGACATGATATTTGACGACCACAATATGAGCACCGGCAGGTAAAACAACCCACACAGGCCCAGTAGAAATAAGGTCGCCGCAAGCCCCAGAGCCGGAACCTTCAAGGATCTGACAAGTCCGCTGCCTATTGCTGCCCCGATTACATTGCCCAGCAGATAGATAGTAAGCACCGCCGAAAACACATAAGTAAAACCGCTAAGCAGATGAATGATACTTCGCATCCAAAGCAACTCATATCCTATGCTTATCAGCCCGCTCATAAAGAATGCGGTAATCAGCATATAAAACTTGCCGTCCGGCTTTTTTGCTATGATCTCCTCGCGGTTCCGCGCTGCGGCATTCTCAGCCGCTTCTCCACTTGCCACCCTGGATAAACGCGACAAGCTCCATCCGCCAAACGCCACCAGAAGATTGAGCGCTGCCGCTGTATACAGTGTACCCATAACGCCATAAGCGCGGATCAAAACAAATCCGGCAAGGAAGCAACCCGTTGCTGCTCCGAGGGTGTTCAACGCATAGAGCTTGCCCACCAGATGGCCGGCTTCCTTTTCGAATGCAGTCACAAATCGTCCCAGCAGCGGAAAAGTGCTGCCCATCAGCACCGATGGCACGAGTAAAATCGCTGCCGATATCAGCACCTGGACTATCAGCAACTGCGCGTTTGTGGGACCGTATGAGCGATAGAACCAAACATAAATATTATCCGCCACTCTAAGCGCAAAGGGCAATGATACTGCTGAAATCGTCACAAACATTTCAAGCAAGAAGTACAGCCGCAGCCGTCTGCTAATACTGTCGCTGTACCGGCCCATTATAAAAGCACCGAGAGCCAGCCCCCCCATAAACGTCGATACGACAATGCTCGACGCGTAAACCGTATTGCCAAACGTTAGTTTCAGCAGGCGAACCCATACAACCTCATCTATCAATGAGCAGGCCCCGGAAACAAAGTAAATCAGCATAATCCAGCCGACACCCGCCCGTCCCAAAACAGTGCCAACACTACCCCCGGTACGCTGCCGGCCGGTCTCAATTCTCCCTTGGATATTCTCAGCCATTTTCTCTTCAACTACTTCTACGCTAAGTATCTTTTTCGTAGGTGCTTAGTCTAATTCTGCTTTCCTTGAGAGCTAAAGGACACAGTCTAACATAAACTGTAGATATAGACAAAATCTAATTTAGGTTAAGATGCTAACCAAATTGCCGTTTGCTAATAAGAAAGCGGTCTTATGCACATTAGCATAAGACCGCTTGTAAACAACCGAAGCAAGAATAACCTATACGTAATTAAACTACAAACACGTATAGTGTTCTATAAGCGGGTTGAATACCCGGTAAAACGCCGTATTAGAAATCACGTACGATTACGGAATCCTCGCCTACCATATACTGGTCTGA
>CAZHBL010000339.1:0-6273 GCA_964530105.1 uncultured Pirellulales bacterium
TAATCTACAAATACGAAGAGCTGGCCGGCGACGGCGGCCACTATGATTCGTTCGGATCGAGCCACGATGTCAACTACCACCTGCGGACCATAGCACACAGCACAATCCTGCTCTATGACCCGGCGGAGAAATGGCCCGGCATCCGCGCAGGCGATGTCACCGGCAACGACGGAGGCCAGGCGCACAATTGGCCTCACCATAATGGAGCAGTCGTTGATCCGGCACAATGGTACGAAGGGCGAGAATTATACAATATCGCGGATATCATTGCCTTTGAAGACCGGGGGACTTATTTATATATCGCCAGCGACTGTACGCGGGCCTATTCCAGCAACAAAATGGATTCTTTCACCCGGCAGATAGTTTTTCTCCGGCCGGACACGTTTGTTATCTTCGACCGGGTATGCTCCAGGGATGCAAGTTTTAAAAAAACCTGGCTTCTGCAGGCGATGAAGATTCCTACTCAGACGGACAAACATCTGATCATTACCAACGGCAAGGGCCGGCTGTTTGTCCAGACACTGCTGCCAGAGAAGCCGCTGGTCAGGCTTGTGTCCGGCCCGGAACTTTACAGCTACGGCGGCAGGGACTATCCGCCCTTACGTGATACGGGGCCCGCTCCGGAATGCCGGATCGAAATTTCCCCTTCTGAGCCGGGCCTGTGCGATTATTTCCTGCACGTTCTTACTGCCACAAAGAGTGATGTCACCTCTATGGACGAAGCAATGGTTATTCGACGGGAGCGGGATATTATCGTTTCCGTCGGCAAGACAACAATCAAATTTGCCATACCCGGCGTCGGTGGCATTATCGAGCAGCCCGGTCAGCAAAGACAATTCACGGATACAGTCGTTCATGCTGTTTCGTCGGACAAACTGTAGGGTGTGCAACTTGTTGCACACGCGTGCGCTCCGCGTGGGCAAAACGAAATTTGCCCACCTTACAAGGTGGCATGCCTCGTGTCTGAAGCTTTAAACTTTGAAGAATATTTTGTGCCGGTACAAAAACCACAGAAGCAACCACTTGATAGCCAGAACACCAACAGGAAGAACCAGCGGCGCGACCAGTCCTGCGTGTGCTACCAGACCCGAAAGGAAGAACTCGGCAATTCCACCGAAGTCTACGAATCTTTGCAGGAAGTATATTGTTATGGGATTGACGCCGATCACGACAAAGAATATGGTCCACTTGCGGTATCCCTTGACGTCGATTATCCAATAGAACAAGGCCAGCAGTATCAGGCAGAACCCGCCCGAGAAAAGAGTGTATGAACTCGTCCAGATAATCTTGATAATCGGAAATACGAATCCCCACAAATAGCCGATTACGACACAAGCAAGCCCGGCGACTGCCAGGCTGGCAGCCTTTTTGTTGCCGGGCCGGTCGCTGCGGAGCCAGAGCCCGGCCAGCGCGCCTATGAGGGCCGTGCATATCGCCGGGAGGGTGGAAATGAGGCCTTCATTGTCGCCGAAGCCGTAGTAAAGTTCTCCCGGAACTAACTGCTGGTCAATATAGGAAGACAGGCAGCCCTCGGGCGTCATTACGCCTGCTCCAAAGCCCGGCACGGGAATCAAAGCTGCGGCAAGCCAGTACAGGATCAGGACCGCAGCGATAAATATCGTCTGGGTCCGCCATTTCGTGTGGAGTACGATAAGAGCGGCGAAAAAATAACATAGCCCGATTCGCTGCAGCACGCCGAGCCAGCGCATCTCGGAGAACTCAAAGTTCTGCAAATTGTTGAATATCAAACCCAGAAATATTAGCACAAAGCTTCGCTTCAGGATGTGAAGGTATAATATTGGCAGGCTTTGTCCCCGCTCTCGCCGGCGGGAAATCGAGAAGGGCAGTACCGCCCCCATGATGAACAGGAACAGCGGAAATATCAAATCCTCGAAATGAAAGCCCTGCCACTCGACGTGTTCGAGCTGCGTATGAATTGCCTCGGTTACCGGATTCTGCCAAACATGGACAAGACTCTCAAGAGCCATGCCGCCGCCAATAATCCAGAACATGTCGAATCCACGAAGAGCGTCAATCGAGACTATGCGCTCTGATGGTAAAGTTTGCTGCTCGGTGTTGGACACTGCCGGATCCTTTCAAATAGTTGATTAAATCTGGATTTCTCATTAATACCTGCCCAGCTACGCCGCGGAGCATGATTTGCAGGAGAATATCAGGCTTTTTCTGGTAATTCAAGCTTTCTGTTCGGTTCTCGAAGCTCCCCGGTAAAGTTTATTCGGCGGAACCGGGTAATTACGGTAAAAAACTTCTATTTGTTAAAGCAACAATTTGATTGATTTTTGCTGCTTTGTTCTTTAAAATATGTCTGTTGTTAGTGCAGACATATAATCATGCTGCGATATGCAAGCTCTGGCACAAAACAACAGGGAGACGGGGTAAAGAAAAGCTTAGTGAACTGCCCGTGTCTCCCTTTTTTTATTGGCCGGATTTTATTTAAAATTCGTCGTTTTGCGCCGGTTTAAATGAATTGTGAATGTAGAGTAGTGGGAGGCCGAAGGCATTGGACGGCAGGTACAATATCAAGGACACCGAGCTGGACATATTAAGTCACTCTAAAAGAGCGGACTGGATTCATATCCTCAGCCTGGATCCTATCCTGGCAACCGATGTTTACGAAAGGATACATAACGATCCGAGAATGAAAAACTATCGATTGCTCAGACCTTTAAAAACAGAAATACGGGATACTGCCGAAGAAATAGAGGCTATGGCGCGGGATACGGTATTGTCACGATTGCTTATCATTGACGTGCGCAAAGAAGCGTTGCCCAAGCTTCGGACGGCGTATAATAAAATCGTCGGTTATAATCGCAGAGATTTGAACAAATTATGCTTCATAATACTGATAGGTGACGGTCCGTGGAACCTGTTCTGGGCGGGCAAGACATTAGACGTTTTTGTCCCTTACCTCTCCGAGCATCGAGTTGATTTTCACCCCGCCGTATTCTTCTACGATCCTTTTCTGCACTATGAAAAGGGCGAGATCGAGCGCGGTGCAATGGATGATAAATTTGTGCTCCCGGACAAAATCCCGGCAAGATTTGTTCCGTATTTCAAGAAGGACCAGGGTATGAGGGTGGATAAGATAAGGCGCTATTTCAGAGCTATCGACAAGCCTGAGGAAATTCGTAAAAAAAGGCTCAAAAGGCTGAGAAGCTTATACAAAAAAAGAATAGCGGAGCAATTCCCCAACCATAAGGATCAATTAAAAGCGTGGCTGTCTAAAAAAGGGATCAGATTGGCAAGCGAGAAAATGCATCTCTATCCGCTGTACTTCGAAGACTGGGTGTATGAACTTACGCAAAGAGCAAAGCAACGCTAATTACAAAGTGCTTCTGGATCTGGTAATTTACAAGAGGCCTATACCGAGGTGATCGATATAGGCCTTGAATTAATACTAATCTTTATATCACTTTACACAGGCTGTGATTATTCTGCAGCGGCTTCTTTCGGACGATTCAGCCGGATATCGTCAAAGTAAATCTTGCCCGAACCGCCGGGTGCGGTCATATTACCTTTGGTTCCAAGGCCGATCGCGATCCTGTCGATATTTATCAGGTTTACGCCCTGATCGGCAAAAACCTGCAGGGGGATAACCCACTGAGTCCATGTGCCGATCTGAGCCGCGGCCGGATCATCATGAGTTACAACTGCAGGCGTTCCCGCGCTGTTCGAAATCGCCACGTAAAGCGGCTCAGCATCGTTACTGGCTATGCCGATATCCTGGTTTGCCCACTGTGTGCTAACATTACCTGTGAACGTTACGTTAGTCAATACGGCCTGACACGTTAAAGCAGCGTCATGGCTGGTCAGCGCCAAACCGACATAAACATTCGAACCCATAGGTATATTCTGCGGAGTGGCGCCCGTTACCGGCTGCCAGCTCGTTCCGTTTGCCGAATGGGAAACGGTAAAGTTGCCGGAGATACTACGCTCCAGTTTCACCCAGTATGGAGCGGTAATTCCCGCCTGGTTCGTATTGAAGCTGGCGCCGCCAGTACTCGGACGACCCTGTGAAGCTACTCCATTACCTGGTGTTACACATGCAAAGGCATGTGCCGAATCGGGATTCAATGTCTCGCGAATCATCACTCCGGCTTTGGCCCAGTCGTTAGTGTTTTCGACGCTGGCAACTCTGGCAATTATCGAGCCGGTGCCGGTCAACATTTTATAGGCAAAATGGAACTCATCGGCCTCTACGCCGTTGACGTTCCAGATGTCAGCGCCGGAGCCGGTCATAGTGTAGGTACCAATCGGGCCTTCAACGAAGCTGCCGACCGATCCCGAGTAGCCCCTAAACCACAGCGACAATTCTGTGACGCCTTCTTCGCTCCAGTCCCGCTGGTTCGTCAACGTATGCTCTACTTCGGAATAATAGGCGGAGCCCTGTTTGTTGTTGTCATATGTAAAGGGCATAGACTTGTTGCCGCCGTTGACGATAGTCTCCTCGGTATAAGAAGGAGAAGTTTCATCGCCTACTGCCGAGCCTGTCCCATTGCCGGGGAGGTACTCGGGTGTACCGGGTGTACCTGCACCGAGTCCATCGTGCCAGGCGTACCATATCTGGTTGTCGCCGTTATTATATTCCTCGAAATCGTCTATGACAAAGAAGTTGCCGGTCGTAAAGCTCCAGACTTTGCCTGCCCAGGGGCTATCGGGATCAATGTCGTTGACTCCATCGATCCGCCAATAGTATGTCGTTTCTAAATCAAGAGGTTCGGGAAGAGCAAAGTTATGATCCGGCAGAGGGATAGTACCGATAAGAGTCAGTGGCTGCTCAGTGCCAAAGTACATATCATACGAAGCGGCGACAGATCCGGCATCCCAGCTAAGAACCACCGATGGTTTTACATCCACCGCTCCATCAGCCGGATTCGGATTGCTGGCGGCGCCTTCTGTTGCAAAGCTCCAGACCTGGCCTTTAAACGTCTCGAAGCCATCGGATTCATCGACACGCCAGTAGTAAGTCTTTGCCAACTTGAGCGGGCCGGGGCTGTAATTTGTAGAGCCGCTTAGCACACCAGCCGCAGCGTTATTCACTTCGTCGAAGTCTTCGCCGAAGACAATATAGTGTAATTTTGTGCCGAAGCCGGGCGTCCAGCTAAGCACTACATTAAGATCGACAAATTCGGCACTATCAGCCGGGTCGGGCTCATAGGCCGTCTTGGGTGGAATCGAGAAACTCCAGACATCGCCTTTCCACGGACTGTTCGGGTCTGCATCGTTGACCTCATCGATTCTCCAATAATAGGTCGTGCCATTAACAAGGCCGTCCGGATAAGCATATCCGAAGAAGCCTGCAATATAAAAATCTGTACCCAGGGGCTGGTTGCCTCGGAATACATCTGTGTCCCGCGTTGCATTATTAACATCTTCAAAATTGTCACCCATATATATATCATGCGAGACTGCATAGGCTCCTGGCTTCCAGGAAAGAGTCACCCAAGTATCGGTATGCAAGGCACCGTCATCCGGGTCGGGGCGGAAGGCGTATGGATTTGCTCCTCCTATATGGCCTTCCATCACCGCCAGTATCTCGTCCTCGGTCAGCACGTGGTTCCATACGGCAACCTCATCCAACATGCCGGCAAATGGCTCGGCGGTCCCCACGTTGCCCATACGCAGATCGTTCGTGCTGGGGCTTATGGAACGACCTTCTTCGCAGATCTTGGATACCTTCAACTCGCCATTGAGATACCCTTTGAGTTCGCGGGTCGTACCATCAAAAGTAAACGTCAGATGATACCATTCCGTTTTCGACAAAATGTCGGGAATAATAATATCGCCTCCGTTCCACGCGTCATCGGCGCCGTGAACCCTAAACCAGACTGTCCCTTCAGCCTCGTTTCGCGAAAAGACGCACCAACCCGGATCGGTCGTGTAGTCGCCACTATGCTGACCGATTGGCCTTTCATAGGCCTTCTCCGGGTTGAAACACCAGTAGGCCAGGGTCAAGTCGGAACCTATCTCCACGTTGCCAAAATTCACATAGTTCTGCCCTCCCGGGAATTCCAGGGCCATCCCCTCTTTGCCATCAACCCAGGTGACATTGCCGGTAATCGTTCCATCCCAAGTACCCGTTGCGTCGCCGACCGTCGTGCCTGGGCCCTCATCCATGGGCCAATACGCCACGAGGTACGCGTTCGCTACGCCTGCCGTTACACACAGCACCAAAATGAAAGAAATTAGATAAATCGATTTTCTACACATGGTCGTCCTCCTTATAAAAACTCTGGATAATTATGTTTTGGC
>CAZHBL010000340.1:0-6268 GCA_964530105.1 uncultured Pirellulales bacterium
TTCATTTGACGAAAAATCGAAGTTAAATTGCTCCATCTGTCTCCTCGAGATATCCACATTATAACCCAAATGATTCCAGCCGTAACAACCGCAACACGCAGAAAGAGGAAGATGTATTTACTTTTCTTTGTTTTTGCCTTTGGCATCAAAGTCGTTCGCCTTAAAAACGTTTCCGCAGATAATAACCGCTAAAGCCCGCCCTGGCAAGATACAAAGAACGATTGTTTACCCCGTGAGATAGGTAAAGCCGTTATCTCACGGGGTAAACTCCGGATTTTACTAAAAAAGCCAACTATCGCCTTACCAAATGATATAATTGACGCTCTCTTTATGCAATTAATTGCTCCAAATGCTGTGTTCGATGTGTAAAAATTTAGCTTCCCCGCCAATATAAATGAAAAAGAGGATTAATCATTTGACTTCATTGTTGTGCATGAATATAATGGTATATATATGGCGAGTTTAATACCTGTTGGCTAAAGGGGAAGCGAAAGTCTCATGCAGTGGTTAAAACAAAGCCAACGCTGCAAAAAGCAAAAAACAGGGTATGTGCTGCATCTTAAAATGTTGCTGTCCGTATTATTATTTTGCGCGCTGTCGGTTTCAGCCTTGGCTAACCGGATTATTTATGTCGATGACGATGCAGTTGGCAATAATGATGGCACAAGCTGGGAGAATTCTTATACCTTTCTCCAGGATGCGCTGACTACTGCAAGAATGACGGACGTTGAAAAGCCTTTGGAAATACGTGTTGCACAGGGAACATATAAACCAAACGAAGGTCTTCTTCCAATCGTAGCACCAGGGCCCCCTCTCGGAGGAATCCCACAGCCTGGCGTTTGGCCGGCTGACAAAGGTCATTTAGCATCTTTTGACTTACTCAATAGCGTGACTATCAAAGGTGGTTACGCCGGTGTAAATGAACCTGATCCGAATGTAAGAGATGTTAAACTTTACGAGAGCATTCTTAGCGGCGACCTTAACGGTGACGATATCGAAGCAGACGACCCTTGTGATTTATTAGAAGAACCTACCCTTAGCGATAATAGCATGCATGTATTAAGAAGTACCCGCAATGATGCAAATGCTGTTATAGACGGCTTTATTGTCACCAGTGGACAAGATAGGTCAACAGCATTAGGTGGGTGGACCGGCGGCGCAGGGATCATTCTTAGCCAAAGTAATCCTACACTGATTGATTGCACATTTACTCGAAATGTAGTTCTTAAGGTCGGCGGTGGCATGTACAATATGAGCAGTAACCCAACTCTAATCAACTGTGTATTTGCTGAAAACTATGCTGAATCGGGAGCTGGAATATACAATGGCATATCTCGACAGATAACACAAGAGCATAGTAATCCAAGGCTTATTAATTGTACATTTACTGATAACTATGCACGTTGGATTGGGGGGGGGATATATAATGAAGGAGGCAATTCGAGTTTGCTGAATTGTACGTTTATTCGCAATTCTAAATGGAGGATTTTGCGGTGGCGGCAGCCCAGAATTTGTCGCTTGCGAATTCATTCAAAATAATAGTGGGGGTATATACAGCTGGGGCAGCCCAAGATTGACAAACTGCATTTTCAGCAGCAATTCAACTAAAGGTGATGGCGCTGGTATGTATAGTGAGGGTACCTATGGTATAATTCTTACTAATTGTATATTTAGCGGAAACTCAGCCGGTCGTAGCGGCGGTGGTTTGGTAGGCCGCGATTTGGTGCTTAACAACTGCATCTTCACCGGTAATAAAGTCTATGGAGATAAGCCCAACCAGGAAGAGGGGGGAGGATGTGTTTTATTTGGTGATAACATAACAATGACTAACTGTACCTTCTATGGCAATTGGGCAAAGCAAGGGCGTGCTATCTATAAATCCAGCGATACTGTTCTGAGGATAAACAATTGTATCTTATGGGATGGTGGAGATGAAATATCGAGAAGTCCTCAATCAACTTTAACAGTTACATACAGCAATATAAAAGGAGGCTTTGAAGGAGTAGGCAATATCGATATTGATCCGTTGTTCAGCAATCCTGGCTATTGGGCCGATGCAGATGATTCCAACATTGCTGCTGAGCCGAATGATCCCAACGCAATCTGGATTGATGGCGATTATCATTTAAAATCTCAAGCCGGCAGATGGAACCCGGTCAGCGAAAGCTGGGTTCAGGATGATGTAACGAGCCCCTGTATCGACGCCGGCGATCCGAATAGTCCCATCGGCCACGAGCCGTTCCCGAACGGCGGCATTATTAATATGGGCGCCTACGGCGGCACTGCCGAGGCGAGTAAATCATACTTCGGCAAGCCGGTCTGCGAAACCATTATCGCAGGTGATATAAACGGTGATTGCAAAGTTGACTTCGATGATCTTGTGATCTTGATGGCCCATTGGCTCCAGGACTATACGCCCCAGAATTAAAACCGTTACGGCAGGAAAAATGGTTGTCACTTGACCTCTTTGACACACCGTTATTACGATCCATTCTTCCGGCAAGACCAGTTACGGAGATTTTTTCGTGATTTGGATAGCCGGGAAGCTTGAATTTTTCGATGGATTCCTGGATTTATGATTTGATATTTATGATTTACGAATGCGGCTTAGCCGATTAAAATTCTTTAATTGTAAGTCGAAAATCGTAAATCGAAAATTTTTTAGGGAATCAGTCGGTTGAGTACGAAAAAGAATCTTGAAGAAAACCTGGAATTTGCCCCACAATTCGACGAAAACGGCCTTATACCCGCCATAGCCCAGGATGCCCGGACGGGCCATGTGCTTATGGTCGCTTATATGAACCGCGAGGCACTCGATGTTACAATACAATCGGGATATGCCACATATTTCAGCAGATCACGGCAAAAACTGTGGAAAAAAGGCGAAGAAAGCGGCCACCGCCAGAAAGTGCAGCAAATACTCGTCGATTGTGACCAGGACTGCCTGATTCTCAAAGTGGCCGTCGATGCCGGCCAATGCCACGTGGGCTATCAATCCTGTTTTTACCGGGCGTTGAAGCAGAACTCAGATAAAGAAATGGAGTTCATAGCACAGAAAGTCTACGATCCGGAAAAGACCTACAAAAAATAGTGCCGAAAAGCACATCAGACACAGCATATTCATATCTTACGTAGAGAAAAAGCAGGTCTTGGGGGCTTGCTGTTAAACTGGGTAAAAAAACGCGATGCCGCATTTTTTTCTTGTTTTTACTGTAATAATACGTTACGATTCTGCCGATACTGGCACTGTATGTATTAGTGAGGAGTGGCACGGACGCGTTTTTTCACTTATTGTGTAGTTGTCGCTCCTTAATAATATGTGGAATATCCGTAAGGAATGTTTCAAAATCGAAAACCTGTTATTGTTTTTGGAGGATTAAATTATGAAATGGTTTAGATCAAATTTAGTACTGGTTTGCGGGTTGGTATTGCTATTCGGTGCCGCAAACGTTGCATTGGGTGCTCCATCTAATAACAACTGCAACAATGCAAAAGCGGTCGGTAACGTAACAAACATGGCTTTCGACACCACAAGCGCTACGTTTGACGGCCCCGGACACTACATTAATAGCCCCAACATATGGTACTGCTATACTGCCACCTGCAACGGTTGTGCGACTGCCAGTCTGGCCGGCAGCAGCTTCGATACCAAGATCGCGGTCTATAAAGGGTGCTCTTGCTATCCGGACGAAGAAGACCTGATCAAAACCAACGACGACTTTAACGGCCAGCAGTCAACAGTAACTTTCCCCGTAAAGGCCGGCAGCCATTACTTGATCGAGGTTGGGGGCTTTAATCCTTCAGTAAAGGGCCAAGGTGTTATAAGCATCAGTTGTGACGCACAAATGACTGAGCCAACCAACGATAATTGCGTTGACGCCAAGCAGGTCGGCAACGTATCAATGCTGCCGTTCTCGACCATATGCGCGAGTTTCGACGGCCCGGGGCTCTTCTTTACCAGTCCTAACCTATGGTATCTATATAGGGCCACAGGCACAGGTGATGTCACTGTAAGCCTCCTGGGTAGTGAATTTGACACGGCACTCGTAGTCTACGACACTGGCGATTGTTATCCTGTATCGAGTGATATCATCGAGCGAAATGACGACTTCCAAGGTTCTCTTCAGTCTCAGATCACCTTCCATGCAACCTCCGGTAACGACTACCTGATCGAGGTTATGGGATACAATTCCGACGAATCCGGTGAGGGAGAACTAACTATAAGTTCCGAGAGTCCCGAACCGCCGCCAACCGGCAATAATAACCGTTGCGAAAATGCAAAGCAGATCTCCGAGGTAACGAACCTGCCATTCGACACAACCGGTGCAACTCTGGACGGTCCGTACAAATGCATGTATAGTCCAAATATCTGGTACTGCTATACTGCTTCCTGCACGGGTAAGGTAACCATAAGTACGGTGGGTAGCAGCTTCGATACAATGCTCGCTGTATATGCAGGTTGTAACTGTACTACAGCATGGGAAAATCTGATCGAGTGTAACGATGATACTAACGCGACTGGTCAGTCGAAAATCGTTGTTGATGCGGTCGCCGGCAGTCAATACCTGATCGAGGTTGGTGGCTATGCCCTCGAAACCGGCCAGGGCGTGCTGAGTGTAAGCTGTGAGGGAGTTACGCCGCCTCCGTCATCCAAGGATGACTGCGAAAACGCAAAGGAAATCGGCGATGTAAAGGACCTGGCATTCGATACAACCGATGCTACATTCGACGGCCCGGGCCTCTGTATGACCAGCCCGAATATCTGGTACTGCTATACTGCCACGTGCACCGGAAACGTCACCGTCAGCCTGGCCGGCAGCAGCTTCGATACGATGCTCGCTGTCTACGACGGATGCGAGTGCTATCCAGCGTCAGGTGACTTAATCGAATGCAATGATGACGCCGGAGGCAGTTATCAATCTGCAATCACCTTTGCCGCCATCGCAGGAAACCAGTACCTTATCGAGGTTGGAGGCTATGGCACTGAAAAAGGTGAAGGTTTGATCAGTATTGAATGCGAGGGAGTCGTACTTCCAGGAAAATCGGACCTTGGCGATGCCCCCGACAGCACCAACAATTTCAATAGAACTATGTACGCATATCCAGCCCCGTATGGTGTTCAGGCCAATTTCCCAGTTATCTATAACGACGGCAGCGGTATGGGACCCTACGGACCGTACCACATAAACAATAAGATCGTAGCATATTTGGGCAAAGCTATTTCACGGGAAACCGAAGCCGATACCGGCCCGGATGAGGATACAGTTAACGGCGTCATCGGCGCCAACAATGTTGATCCCTCTAAAAACTCGCCGAATCATGATGGTGGAGATGATGGTATCGCTCCACCGCTCAGCCTGCCCAGTTGCTGCTGGACCACATTTGAATATGAAGTTAATGTGATCGACCCGAACACCGATCTCTGGTTCAATGCCTGGCTCGACTGGAACCGGGATGGCGACTGGGACGATACTCTTGATTGTCCCGAAGGTCCCGCGCCGGAGTGGGCGGTACAGAACCAGTTCCTGTTCAATCTGCCGGTCGGAATTAACAAGATCACCTCAACGGCATTCCTGCCCTGGCATCCGGATGTAGGCACGGAGAGTATCTGGATGAGAATCACTCTTTCAGAGCAGCCATGGAAGACAGGCAGCAATCCCGGCGTGGTAGGCAATGCCGGCTCCGGTCCTCAGGAAAAATACCAGATTGGCGAAACGGAAGATTACCGCTTCATCCCGAATACTACCTGCCCGATATGTAAAGATTACAACGGCGACGGTGTAATCGACATGGATGACCTGGTAGTTTTCACAGCCGACTGGCTGGAGAAATGTCCGTAACACACAGTAAACTCTGTGGAATATACAATTCGGGCTGTGGGTACTTTATTGCTCACAGCCCTTTTTTATTTCAGATGCGTGAGAATGCTCAGAACCGCCCTACCCGAACGAATGCTTGGCAGGTTATTTTTAAGTTCGGTGACAGGCAGAAAGGCTGCTGGAATTTATGACAACAGTTTACCCAGTTCTTTGGCGAAGTATGTGATGACAATATCCGCCCCCGCACGCCTGATGGCGGTCAGCACTTCCATCATTATTGCCTCTCTGTCCACAAGGCCCTCGGCTCCGGCGGCGTTCACCATCATATATTCGCCGCTGACGTTATATGCGGCGATGGGACAATCGAAACGCCGCCTGGCCCTGCAGATGATATCGAGATAAGCAAGGGCCGGTTTGACCATAACGATATCGGCGCCTTCCTCGATATC
>CAZHBL010000341.1:0-6262 GCA_964530105.1 uncultured Pirellulales bacterium
TTATATCGTGCCACCCACTCCTCAATTACGTCAACGGCCGAGAGTCTGCCCGGAAAAAGAAATAATGACAGAAGTGACAACACGATTAATCTTTTCATCACCACCCTCGACTCTGATCCTGTTGTTATCACCCTGTTCTCCACATCCCTAACGACACGATAAGGCGGCAACATGCCAAATGAGCCCGGCTAAAGTGGTCTTCTCAGAATAACCCGGAGATCGTGACAATCGAATCGGCTCGTATAAGTACCACATAATATAAGCGACCTACTCAAAGAAAACTAACTACCAACAATGAATCTTAAATTAAACGGGTTCTTCTGAAGCGGGGAGGTCCTGCTCCCCCCTCCTCGATAATACTTACCTAACCATTTATCACTCATAAATGGAGAAGATTATACACACACTGCCATATTGTCTATCTTGTCTATATTTTCTATTATACAGGCAAAAACATTCCTGCCAAGAAAAATATTTAAAATTGTTACGATTTATAGATTTTGTATTGATATCACAATATTTCTTGAAATATGCCTATCAATGGCCCCGGCGCGGCCTCGGGCTTCGCCCGTCGACCACATCCATAAATTAAAGATCGGCTCTTGCGAATCCGGCGAAAAGCGGACCACGGCGAAAAATAAAAAGCCAAAGGTTCTTTATTGAAAAAAGTCTTATAATATACTACATATAAATAGGTTACAGTTGATCGTTTCAAAAAACACGCACAGAAACAAGCAGTTGAAGGATTGTAGTACAGAAATAGCAAAAAATGGGATTTTCGACACCGATGGCCGGTAAAAAGTGCCATTCACTAACAGTTTGCCTCGATAAGGTTCTGTGCAGGTCTTTACTTATCTTTCGCAATCGCCTGACGAAGTACAAGCTACGATGTAACAAAAGGGATGACAATGTCTCAAGCTGCCAGTCCTTTAAGTGTTCGGAGTGTCTTGTTTCTTTTTTGAAGTGGTTCTCTGCTTTCAATATGCAACTTCTTCAACCGGAGGGATTTCCTCGAATAAATGTTCGGCAAGGACTATCAGGTCCTGGACATCGACAATGCCGTCACCGTTCCTTCACCAGCTTTTGGGTGATCACAAAGGTTATCAAATCTATGGGTCATAGCCGAGTTTGCCCCAGGTGGCCCGCTGCATTCGCCATAAGTCCCGACAGCCGTCCTCGGTCTCGGGGACATAATCGTGCGGGAGACCGGCCTTCTTGATATCCCGGGCCTCCCGCCCGATCTTGATCGTGTCTATGCCCTTCCATTTCCAGTACTCGCTGTGGCCATCGGCAAACGTCATCGTAGCCCCATCACCATGCTGAACGGGAGGCCCATCCCACCACGACCTGTACATGTAATGAACAGCATACGGGCCGATAGTCGTTACATAGCCTTCGTCAATGAACACCATCCGCTCGGCAGGTCGGCCGATCTGGTCCAGGCGCTTGACCCACAGCCACACCCCATCCTCCTGTTTCGGAAAAGGGCGGCCATTCACCATATTGCATGTTCCCTCTTCCGGCCCGCCGTTCATCCCGATACTGACGGCATAGGTGAGCAACTCTTCACGCAGACCATTGGGACAGTGATAGATCTTAAACTGCTTGACGTACGGCCACAGTGCCCCTCTCCGGATCTCGGATTTCTGGTTCGCTGGGTGCAAATGAGTCGCCTGGTATTCAAGCCCCACCCATGTCGTGCATCGGCCGACCCAGGCCGGTTCGTTTTCATTCGGCAACGGTCCCCAGTATTTGCAGTCGCCCGCGTCCCCGTTGACAATCTTGCCATCGTTCTCGTCGGCGTACATGGACCAGGCAAGCTGGAGCTGCTTGAGGTTGCCAAAACAAACCGCCCGCTTGGAGTACTCGTGGACTCTATGTAACGCCGGAAGCAGCACTGCCATCAACACAGCGATGATAGCCACTACGACAAGCAGCTCAATTAATGTAAAGCCTTCCCGTCTGCTCATAGTGCTACTCCACAATTCAGAAGTATACACAATACCTTCGGTTTGTCAATTAACAACAACTCTATGCTGCCAGTATCACCAATATACTGCCTCTCAGATATCTTACTTTCCTATAGCCTCTACTTGTTACGGGCTCACCACTCGGTTGTAAATGCGAACATCGTCGATCAGGCCGGAGAAGTAAGTGCCGGTGGTGTAGTCCTTACCAACGCCTATATATAGACCACTGCCGAAAATCTCCGCTCCCTCCTGTGTGTCTTCGGCCACAATGACACCGTCAACACCAAGCATTCGTCTCGAACCATCCCATACGAGGCCTATATGGTGCCATTGCTCATCGGTAATGATTTCTTGTGACAACAATGGTGCCGCACTTTTGCCGGATCCATTGAGTTCGGTCATCAATTTACCTTCGTCATCCACGGCAAGCCAATCGGATCCATTTGGTTGCGAAATGATCACCTGGCCGGGTGTACCACACTTAATCCAGGCGACAATGCTGAACAGCCCCTCTGCCGGATTTGGGCCGGTGCTGGTAATAACGCAATCGTCTATCCCATCTAACTCAAGTGCTCCGCCGACCATACCACCATCCGGTTGCCAAACAGGCTCACCCATAACAAAGGCATCTTCGCCGCTGACACTATCGTTAGCCGTACTGCCTTCTGACTCATCGAGTGCCCAATGGGCGATCAGCGCAGGATCGATAACTTCTTTGCCAAGATACTCGGCCAGAACAATCAAATCCTGGAGGTCAACAGTTCCATCACCCCAGGCAAACGGGCCAATATCGCACATCGGGTCGTCTGTACCCCAGTGACTTGCCAAGCAAAGCACGTCTTTTCCATCAGCTTGGCCGTCGCCGTTGAAGTCACAGACTGGGATAATGGGAACTGCCCAGTTGTCGTATGAACTCCAGTCCCCACTCACTCCGCTCATGAAGTGGAATGTGCAGCCATCCGGCGACATGCGAGGAAGGAAGTCGTTTGTGGCCGCGTTGATCACCGGCCCGAGATTCACCGGTGTTTGCCAAGGAGCAGATAGGTTGGCCCGCCTTGCCATCCACATGTCAGGACCTCCGTATCCACCAGGCCGCAATGGTTCTCCGAGTGGTTCACAGAAGAACATTAGCAGTCCGTCAGTCGATAGGGAGACGTATTGCTCAGTGTATGGGCTATTCACCGTAGGTCCGAGGTTCTTGGCATCGCCCCAGAGATCGGTCGCTCGCGCCCGCTTGGCCACGTAGATATCCGCACTTCCGTATCCTCCAGTGCGATACGATGCAAAATAAAGCTCCAGATTGTCCGGCGATACCCAGGCGCTCGCATCTGTGGCAGAGCTGTTTATCGTGGGTCCCAGATTCACAGCAGGTCCCCAGGGGTCATCCTTGGTCTCCCGTGTGGACAGGTATATGTCGTAGTAACCAAAGCCTCCTGGGCGCTTCGAGTCCCAATAGAGCGTCAACCCATCCGGCGAAATGCACGCAACTGAATCGTCGGCAGAGGTGTTGACGTTGGGCCCGAGATTCTCCGGCGGCCCCCAATCGGCGTCTGTCGAGCTACGTCTCAGCACCCACAGGTCCCAATCACCAGACCCGCCAGGCCGGTTCGAAGTGATGTACATCTCCAGCCCATCAGAGGAGAAGCAGTCGATGCACTCGTGCACAGGGTCTATGAACGGAATGAGGGTCTTCAGGTTCACTGGCTCGCCGAATGTGAAATCGGCACGCGCGGGGGGTGAGTCGAGACCGGATAAAAGGCAAAGCCCAAGCAGTGACATTGACAACATTGGAATTTGAAACGTCTTCATGCTACACCTTCCTTTCTGCCCTAAGGCAACATTGAGTAATGGAATCTTATTTACAGGTCTTTCTGCAGAAAAGATAACTTGACAATTAAACGGACCATTTAAAATACGCCTGGTTCTTTGGTGCGTGTGGGATTGCAAATCCGAGCCGCTGAGAATGGCTGACCAGCGTTTCATATCGGCCCTGGCTTTTGCCTTGTCGTTCAAACAATCGTAATAACGCGCCCGGCCGGAATAGGCGTATGCATCCTGCGGGTCGGCCTCAATTCGTCGGTTGTAAAAGGCAAGCATCTCCCGGAAGTGCTCCTCCGGTGTTTGAGCCGGGCCGAGGGCCTCGATGGTTGAAACATTCGGATTAAGGTCGGCAACCCAAATCTCGAAGTACGGCGGACCAATACAGAAGGCCATGTCAGTTGCTTGTGGAGACCAGGAGGCGTTGACAATCTGGCCACCAAGAGTCCTTTTGAATTCGTTTTTATCGAGATTGTATATCCAAAGTCCGGTCCTATCATCGCTATCATTGCGACCTCCCAAGCACAGCTCACGCCCTATCGGGGACCACGCGGCACCGCCCCACGTTGAGAAAGGCATTGACTGTTCTGCGAGAACGGCCTGTGAAGTTAGGTCCTTGACCTTCAAGGATGTGTTTTCCAGATACGCTATACTCTGATTGTCAGGCGATACCGATGGATATGTGTTCGAACATGCCATGATCTGTTTCGGCTCAACATTCCCGCCTGTAATAGAGATTGAACAGAGCTTGTTATCCACACGCGATTGATAATAAGTGGTAGTTGAATCCCTGCTCCAAGACGGCCAGCCGCCGCGGGCCAGCCGCATGGGTTCCGTGCCATCAGCCTTCATGATCCAGACCTCCTCATCTGCCAATAGCCGGTGCTGCTCTTTGCGTTCGGCGGCAATAAATTCCGAGATGCGAAGAAGCTGACAATCCCGGACGAAGGCGATGTACTTTCCATCAGGCGACCATAGCGGATCCTTACCAGGAACGATAAGAAGCTCGGTTTCCTTCGTAGCCGGATCGAATACTGCCACGCCGCTATAACCGTGTACGCCCGCACTGAAGGCGAGTTTTTTTCCATCCGGCGACCAGCGAGCAGTAAAGCCATCCGTGGTCAGACGGTGGGCTTTGGCTGAGAGGCTGCGATAGGTTTCCTCAGCCTCCACCATCGGCAGAAAGGCCGCTCCCACAGGCTCGCGGCCTTGTGGATGCCACAACCGCCCGGCATCTAAGGTGTCGAAGACGTATTTGGCGCACCAGTGCTGGAATTGCTGACGAGCTTCATGGCCGGGACTGATAATCTGCCGGAACAGAGTATCCGCCTTGTCATATTCACCAAGGGCTGTCAGGGCACAGAATATTTGATACTGTAGCGGCGAAAAGTTTTTCGTGTCGAGGGCGTCCCGCCCTCGAATCGCGGGCAAGATGCCCGCGACACTAGCAGGCTTATCAGACGAGAGCTTCAAACATGCCTCGGCGTCCGAAATAACTCGTTCGTAATCACCCATTCGAAGGAGTGTCTCGCAGCGCTGGGTAAACAGGTCGATGTATTGACTATCTTCCTTGGGTGTAAGGGCAATCGCTTCGTCAAAGTCCAAAATCGCTTCTTTATAACGGCCTAATTCCCGCCATGCGATGGCACGTAGAGAATAACCAAGTGGATCGCGCTGACGCAAGATAGTCATAACAAGCGCATCATCCTCCATCTTTTCGTACTTTCGAGAAGCATAGTACGTAAATGCCCTTAGTCTGCGGGACTCATAATGTCCGGAATCAAGCTGCAAAGCTCTGTCGAGCGATTCAAGCTGCTCCTTGATTGTGACAGCAGTCATGGCCCGCAGGAAATACGCCTCGGCAGTTTCCGGAAGCAATGCCTCGGCTTTCCGGCGATGTTCCTCAATCTCCTTTCGCTTTTCGGCATTGGGCGATTCGCTCTCCCAAAGGATTCGGGCCAGAAGCGAATGGGCGGCCCCGGCTATCGCCGGGCTTTCATTGAGCAGACCGGTTAGAATGGTCACGGCCTCATCGGAACGACGGTTATCAATTAGAATGCCGCCATTGAGAAGCCGGGCTTCGGGGCCGACGTGTTTGCTGCTAAGGATGGGCTTGATAGTTTCAAGGGCAGCGTCGCGCTCTGCTTTGGCATACTGCTCGCGGGCCTGGGAGAGGATGCCCCTGTGCCGGAAGCCTTCCGCTTCGGCTAATTGGAGCCGGTCCTGATTCCACATCGAAAGAAAGACAACCGCGGCAACAGCTATAATGAACATGGCCAGGATTGCTATGGTCTGGGAGCGATGCCTGCGGAGGAACTTCTGCACGCGATAGGTTGTGCCGGGTCCTCTGGCCATGACCGGCTCATTTTCCAGATGACGCCGGACGTCCAGGGCCAGCGCGCTGGCCGTATCGTATCGACGGCTGCGCTCCTTCTCTAACGACTTCATCACAATCCAGTCCAGATCGCCGCGTA
>CAZHBL010000342.1:0-6260 GCA_964530105.1 uncultured Pirellulales bacterium
TGTCCGCATCGAGAATAGCGACGGCTGAGACTTCCGGCAAATCCAGGCCCTCCCGTAACAGATTTACACCCACCAGCACGTCAAAATTACCGCCACGCAGATCCCGGAGTATCTCAATTCTTTCAAGCGTATCGATTTCGCTGTGCAGATAGCGGCATTTGAAGCCTTTTTTCGTAATGTAGCTCGACAGATCTTCGGCCATCCTTTTCGTCAAGGTCGTAACCAGTATCCGCTCTTTGCCTGCGACTCGTTTCTCGATCTCGCCGAGCAGGTGTGGAATTTGATTGCTGGCCGGATATATGAATATCTCCGGGTCTATAAGCCCGGTCGGCCTGATGACTTGCTCGACAACCTCATGATCGCACAGTTCCAACTCAAACGGCGCCGGCGTGGCAGAGACGAAGATAACTTTGGCCCAGCTTTCCTGGAATTCCTCGAAACGCAGCGGCCTGTTATCCAGCGCGCTGGGCAATCTGAAGCCGTGCTCTATCAGGGTCTCTTTTCGGTGTCTGTCGCCGGCCCACATCGCACGCACTTGCGGAATCGTAGCGTGAGATTCATCAATAAACAAAAGAAAATCCTTCGGGAAATAGTCAATAAGCGTATAGGGTCTCGCTCCAGGCTGCAGACCGGCCAGATGCCTTGCGTAATTCTCAATGCCGCTGCAATAACCGATTTCCTGCATCATTTCGAGATCGTACATGGTCCGGGCCTGCAGCCGCTGGGCCTCCAGCAGCTTGCCTTCGCTTCGGAGTGTAGCCAGTTGTTGCTTTAGCTCGGCTTGTATGCTCTCAATTGCGGACTCGATTCTTTCGCCCGGCATAACATAGTGCTGGGCAGGATATATAAAAACCTGCTCTTCAACAGCGAGAATTTCCGCCGATACCGGATTTATATAACTTATCTGCTCTATTTCATCGCCGAAAAATTCAATGCGAACGGCGAAGGATTCATAAGAAGGATGTAACTCGACCACGTCGCCGCGGACCCGGAACGTACCCCTCTGAAAGTCGATGTCGTTTCTACTGTACTGGATATCCGCCAATCTCCCCAGGAGTTCGTTTCTATCGCAGCGATCGCCCTTTCGAATGGCAACAACACTGGCCTTGTAATCCTCGGGCGAACCGAGCCCGAAGATACAGGAGACGGAAGCTATAATAATACAATCCTCTCTCGTTGAAAGACTGGTCGTGGTCGAAAGGCGGAGCCGGTCGAGGTCGCTATTCTTCGAGGCGTCTTTTTCGATGTAAATATCCCGCTGGGGGATATACGCTTCCGGCTGGTAATAATCATAATAGCTGACAAAATACTCGACGGCGTTTTCCGGAAATAGCTCCTTGAACTCCTCATAAAGCTGGGCGGCCAATGTCTTATTATGGGAAACAACAAGGGCCGGCAGGTTGTGCTGAGCAATAATATTGGCCATCGTGAACGTTTTGCCACTGCCGGTAACGCCCATCAGGGTCTGGAATTTCCTGCCGGCGTGTAGCCCTGCCACAAGCCGCTCAATGGCCTGCGGTTGGTCGCCCGCGGGCTTATACTCGTTGTTGATTTTGAATATACCCATAACAGCAAATTATTGTAACCTCGGATTGTACAGCTTACACTTGAAAACCGGTGCATAACCGACAGAAAATAACGGATAACAAAAGCTCAAATCCAATGCCGTTTTCTATCTGACCATATCAGGGTAAACAATAGCAGCCAAAAGTGCTCTTCCGTATTTCTGCCAGAGGGTTGCCGAATCGAGCTTTGAATCGGCTTGCGTCATTTCGAATGTTACTATCGGAATTCCTAATGTTACACCTGCGTATGAGCCGAGTGAGCCCGGCATGGCACCGACCTTCTTTACCGGAAGGGCGCAATATTGACCCATGCGGTCGGCCAGCATTTGTGCCGGACCGTCATAATCGATGCAGTTCAGCGGCTGATGGATACTGACGATTCGGTCCGGCTTGTACTGCACGATGACCTGCCGGATTGCGCGAGCCTCCGGTTCGGATAGCGAAGTTAGTCCGGTTTCCTTACTATTAACTCGGTTTGCCGCCTCGAAATTGCGGTTTAGGTCCACGCCCTTGGCGTTATAACGGGTGCCATATACCATACCGTCGGGATTAGCCACAGCCATGAGCACAACCTTTCGCCCGACCAGCATCTCCGGACGTTCTCGCAGATACGAAGCCAGCCTTCGGACAAGAGGCGTTCCGGCAGCTTCGTTGCCGTGGATTGTCGACATTATCAAGCTTACATTTGATCCATCGCCGAGTATAAGGCACATTATCGGTCGATTCTGAACCGATGCGCCGACAATTCGATATTGCGCCGGAAACACAATCGATGGCAATTCACCAACTATTTCCGGGTATCTCACAGGCTCGACGCAGCCGGCAAGAACCATAACGCCAAACAAAACACAAACCGTCGAAATTTTGACCCATTTCTTATTCAACTCAAACACCTTCATATATTTGCCCCTTTATCATAGAATAAGAATGCTGACCCATTATAAACACTTGCTGCTCTGATTAAAGACAAAAATCAATTCCCTGTTTTTGCGGCTCTTCCCTTTGACAACCAAAAAAGCTTGAGTAAAATCTCCCGCTCTGGTACACTATTACGCAACTTATGGACTCCTGCTCATGCGGTAATGACAGATGATTAAATCTTAATTCGAGGTTAAAGATGAACGTACTTTTAATCGGAAGCGGCGGACGCGAGCATGCAATCGCCTGGAAGCTGGCTCAATCGAAAGACATGGCCAAACTCTATATCGCGCCGGGCAATCCCGGCACAGCCCAATGCGGCAAGAATATTCCAATCGGCTCCAATGATAGCAACAAACTTCTGGAGTTCGCACGGCAAAACAAGGTGGGGCTTGCGGTGGTCGGCCCTGAAGACCCCCTTGCAGCGGGGCTGGTCGATAAGTTCGAAGATGCCGGCATAAAGGCGTTCGGCCCGAGCGCCAAGGCCGCTAAACTCGAAGCGGATAAAGCATTCGCCAAGCAGCTCATGCGCTCCAGCAGCATCTCCACCGCTGAGGGCAGAACCTTCGATAGATTCGAAGATGCCAAAGCATATATAGCCAGCAGGGACGAACCGGTGGTAATCAAAGCAGCAGGTCTTGCAAAGGGTAAAGGTGTTTTTGTCTGCGATGATCCTTCTGACGGGATATTGGCCGCGGAAACAATCATGTGCGACAAAACTTTCGGCCCGGCGGGCGATAGAATTATCGTCGAAGATAAACTGCTCGGCGAAGAGGCCTCCATACTGGCGTTTGTGGACGGGCGAAATATTTATATTATGGAATCATCGCAGGACCACAAGCCCATCGGTGACGGCGACACCGGGCCCAATACCGGGGGAATGGGCGCTTACAGCCCGGCTCCCGTGGTTACCGAAGATTTGATGAACCAGATTACGCGGGAGATTCTCGTACCGACCGTTGACGGCATGAACCGCAGCGGCGCGCCGTATAAAGGCGTTCTGTACGCGGGGCTGATGCTTACAGCCGGCGGACCCAGAGTGCTGGAATTCAACGTCCGCTTCGGAGACCCTGAGACCCAGCCTATTCTCATGCGACTCAAAAGCGATCTGCTGGAAGTATTATTAGCGGTCTGTGACGGCACACTGGACCAGATTAAACTCGAATGGGACCCCCGGCCGGCGGTTTGTGTAGTTATGGCTTCCGGAGGTTACCCGGGCGATTATGAAAAGGGCAAAAAGATAACAGGCCTTCAAGAGGCCGGTAAGCTCGATGATGTGATAGTATTCCACGCAGGCACCAAAGACCTGGATGGAGAAATTGTCACTAATGGCGGCAGAGTGCTGGGTGTCACTGCATTGGGCCGGACAATCGCTGACGCCAAGGCGCGGGCATATCAGGCTGCAGATAAAATAAAATTCGATGGGGCCTATTACCGGCGAGATATTGCCGATAAGGCTATTAAAACGAACAAATAGCTGATAATGATAATTAATCATGACCCAGCCAAAATCCCAAAAATCGAGACTTAAAAAAATCATTCGCTGGCTTGTCGCCAGCTTGGTATTGGCCCCTATTTTATGGTTTTTTTATATAGAGGCGGGCCGGGCTATAGGTTATCTCGCCATAAGACAGATTGCTAAACTAACAAATACGAATATAAGAACCGGATCAATTGAGTTCCATACCGACGGTTCTATTTTCATCGAACAGCTTGTAATCAGCCCTAAAAATCAAAAAAGCCACGTTACAATCCTTAAAGCCAAAACAGTATTTGCACGATTTAATCCGCTCAGTCTGTTGTTGCTGCAGCCAAGACTTAAAGTTATGGATGTTGACAATTTTGTTTTCAATGCCCAATACGATTTGGATACAGGCTGGTCGAATTTGTCCGGAATCAAACTTACCACCTCAAAGGGCCATTTCGGCAAGATGCCTCGTATTAGCCTTACAAACGGAACGCTCCAATATAGCAAGATTTCGAACGGGCAGGCGCAAGTCGCTGTTTCAGTGCCCATTGATGCGGACTTTGGACTCGATAAATATTCAGAAGATGGCTATGGTTTTGAAATAACGACAGCTACGATGTCTTCCGGTCTCGCCAAGAGCCGTTTGGAGGGATTGTGGAAGCCGGACATCGTGACGATTACGGGCGGAATTTCTTCTGTAGATGTCCCTGAGCTTGAGATGGCCTGGTTCATAGACGTATTGGCCGCCGAGTTCAAATACGACCCGAACAATGATTTCTCACTGAAACTGAGCATGCCGGATTTGGAATCAAGACGCAACGAGGCACTGGACAACCTTGCATCCGTCGGACCGGTTTTCCTGGGCAAGTCCGGCCTATTTACTGCTTTGCAGGGTTTTTTTGACATGTACCAACCTCAGGGAATGGTGGATGCCGAACTTGAGATGTCGGGAAATCTAAGCCGGCTGAGTGAAAGTACGATGGCCGGTAAAGTATATTGTAAGGATGTCTCATTTTGCTATAACAAGTTTCCGTACGCGATAGAGAACCTGACCGGCCAGATAGACTTTACTAAAAACAGCGTGAATCTGAACGATCTTTGTGGCAAACACGGCGACACCAAGCTTCTCATTAAAGGCTCGTGCAGTGACTTCGGACCAAACCTGAAGTACGGGATCCTGATTACAAGCGACAACATGCCTTTGGATACTGACCTATACGAAGCGTTGAACGCAAAACAGAAAAAATTCTGGTCTGCCTTCTCCCCTACCGGACTCGCGGGGATAGATCTCCAGTTAAATCGACAGACACAAACGGACAAGAAGATAGAACTGACAGTTGAACTGCACGATATAGAAGCCGCATACCGGCATTTTCCTTATCAATTACAAAATCTTACCGGCAGACTTTTGTTCAATAGAAATAAAGTAGTCTTTTCGGATGTTGTTTCGCAGGTAAGTCAGCGCAAGATTACCCTGAACGGCGAAATAGAAACTCGCGGCGCCGACAAGCCGGTTATGTATGATTTTTTAATCAAAGTAAATAATGTCCCGCTGGATGCAACACTTGAGACGGCATTAACAGAGAAACAGAAGAATTTATACGAACAATTTTGTCCCGCCGGTTTAGCTGACGGTCTGATAAAAGTATCGACACAAGATTCCGGGCATCCAACCGTTACTGCCGGTTTGTCTTTCAAGAACACCTCATTGAAGTTAGAACAATTTCCGCTGCCTGTTTCGGATATAACAGCGAAGGCCATATTCACACCGGAGCTGATAAATGTTAAAGAATTCGCCGGCCGGTATGGTAATGATTTGATTTCCCTGACCGGCCAAATCCATCTGGATCAGGAATACCGGCAGCCACTGTATCAACTGGCGCTAAAGCTTAAAGAGACTCTATTAAACGACGATCTGTTCAATCTGCTGCCTGACTCACTGAGGAAAATCGTCTCAGAATTAAAACCGGAGGGAAGGGTCAATCTAATTGCCGATTTAAACAAAGAAAGCCTCACAGAACCTCCTGATTACAGCATCACTTTGGAATGTCTGCGTGACAGCGTTGCTATTCCGAAGTTCCCCTATCCTCTGAAAGATATAAAAGGTATTCTGACAATAAAAGATAATATTATAAAGCTCAGGGATATTACTGCAACCACAGACAGTAATGTCCCAACAGACTCGAACTTGCCGACAATAAAACTAAACGGGGAGATAATTCTAACTGACGATACTTACAACAACGTTCTCCTGCAACTATCGGCCAAAGACTTTATCTTCGACGACCGATTCGCTCTGGCATTGCCAA
>CAZHBL010000343.1:0-6199 GCA_964530105.1 uncultured Pirellulales bacterium
TAACACTGCCACGGAATATCATATCGAATACAAATACGCCGACGGCGTAAGATTAATTGTGACATCCGGCACGCCAAGCCTGCGATTCGAAGGCTCCGAGGGATGGATCGGCAATCGCGGCTGGAGGGCCCCGCTGCAGGCAGAGCCGAAATCGATTCTCGATTCGGTGATCGGCCCGAACGAAATTCATCTCTACACCTGTCAGGCCGGCGAGCAGCGGAATTTTCTCGATTGCGTCAAATCCCGTAAAGACTGCTATTTTCCGCCGGAGATAGGACAGCGATGCTTCACAATTGCACACATCGGCAATATCTCTATGCTGTTAGGGCGAAAACTTCAATGGGACCCGGAGAAGGAACGGTTTATCAACGATGATCAGGCCAACCGGATGCTGTCACGGTCGATGCGCAGCCCGTGGAGAATATAAGATTTATGATTTACTATTTACGATTTATGATTGAGAAGGGGCGGATTATGAAAGGCCGAGAGCAAAGATGTTATCTAATTTTATTACTTGTTTTGGGCTTTGTGTTAGGAGCGGATGTAAACGCACAGCGGGTGACTTTGACAGGAAGCGATTTTTCTGCGTGGCGTGGCGATACAGGGCAATGGCAGGTTGTGGGTGAAGCATTCATGGACCAGGCGAATGAAAAGATGCTTGGCACGAAGCCGGGGACAGGAGTTATCTTCAACGGGCCTGAGGGCAGAACATCAAATCTTCTCAGCAAGGCGGAGTTCGGGGATATCAATGCACACATTGAATTTATGATTTCAAAAGGCTCCAATTCCGGCGTGTATTTTATGGGCCGGTACGAGATTCAGATATATGACAGCTACGGCGTTGAGAAGGACGAATACCCCGGCATCGAGTGCGGCGGCATTTATCAGCGGTGGGATGAAAGCAGAAGTGAGAAAGGTTTCGAAGGTCATTCGCCGCGAGTCAACGCATCAAAAGCTCCGGGACAGTGGCAAACGTTCGATGTCATTTTTCGAGCATCGCGTTTCGATGAGGCCGGACGAAAAGTTTCGAATGCGCGGTTCGAGAAGGTGGTACACAATGGCATAGTTGTCCACGAGGACGTGGAACTGACCGGGCCGACGGTGGCCAGTGCTTACAATGAAGAGAAACCGACCGGGCCGCTAATGTTGCAGGGCGACCACGGGCCGGTGGCGTATCGCAATATCAGGATTGAGCCGGCCGGACCGCTTCCTTTCTTTGCGATGGATACGGCGACGAAAGACGCCGCACACCAAACTGCAAAAGAGCAAGTCGAAATGGTTAAGGAATTAGGCTATGTCGGAATTGGATGCACGGCGGGCAAAGAGCTTAGCGAAATGGCAAAGGAGCTGGATAAGAACGGCCTGAGACTTTTTACCGTCTATCTCGGCGTCAACATCGACCCCGAACAACCGAAATACGGCCCGGAATTGAAAGAGACAATCGAGGTGCTGAGAGGCCGGAATGCAATGCTGTGGCTGTTCGTTCAAAGTAAGCGATACAAACCTTCTGATTCTGCTGGTGACGAGCGGGCCAAGAAAATCCTCCAGGAGGTAGCGGACATGGCTGCTGTAGCCAATGTCAGAGTAGCACTTTATCCCCATACCGGTTTCTGGGTTGAAAAAGTAGAAGACGCAGTTCGCGTGGCGAAAAAGGTGGATCGCAGAAACGTCGGTGTGACTTTCAACCTGTGTCACTGGCTCATGGTCGATGACGAAAAGAATATGAAGTCACTGATTCAACTGGCAATGCCGTATTTGTTCGTGGTCACGATAAACGGCGCAGACAGCGGCGGCAAAGACTGGAAGACCCTGATTCAAACGCTGGACCACGGCACATTTGATATGCGAGGCTTCCTGAAAACACTCGGGGATTCAGGCTACACCGGCCCGATAGGATTCCAGGGCTACGGCATAGGCGGCGACGCCTATGACAACCTGAAGCGAACAATGAACGCCTGGCATGAACTATACAAATAGAGACGGCTGATTTGTACCACCACCGGGCAAATAAATTCGTGCATTTTTTGATGTCTTTGTTAATATGGCAACACCGGATAGATTCTAAGATTATTTTGTTCGTAAAAAATTGTAATAAACAGGTGATTGATGGAAACGCTCAAGTTATTGCGTGATTATTTTCCGATGGCGGTTTTTACCGGCAAGTGCCTCGTGTTCATCAGTGAGGACTGGCGGGTGGAGCTGACCGAGCATAAAGAAAGCGATTTTACGAAGTCTGAGGGATTGCCTTCTATTATACGCGTTAGAATTTTCAAGAGGACGCTGGAAGGCGATTTGATCCCGGGTCATTACGAAGATTTCCAGCTTGCCTCGTTGGGCGAGCTTGCCGAGCAGATTGAAAAGTATGTGCAGTTGGCTATCGGCTCGAACCTGCGGGAGAAGATTGATTAAACAACATTTGGGATTTTGCACGTTTTATTTACCTCCAGGTCAGGCCTGGGGGCTAAACATGGGTATGGGTAATCTGAAGATTGACGAACATAATGGGGGTGCGGTTTTCGTCGCAAAGATTGTACCGGGCAGCAGTGGTCCGACGCGGATTTGCGGACTGCTCGACGAGATGCTGAAGGTCAAGGTCTCTGCGGCGCCGGAAAAAGGCAAGGCCAATCAATGCCTGATTAAGTTCTTAGCCAAACAGCTCGGCGTGAAAAAGAACGCCGTGAGTATCATTTCCGGTACAACCAGCCCGGTCAAGCACGTGAAGGTTTCGGGAATGTCCGCCGATACGCTGCTTAAGAAGCTGAATCTAAACGAACAGGGTCTTCGTTAATGACTGACAAATCGACTTTATTTTCACAAACTTTGCCCAAAGACGAGACCTCACTTAAATACATGCTGAAGCTGGCGGCCCCGATGGTCGTTGCGCATATCTCCTTTACTATCATGCAGTTCGTTGACAGGTTCATGGTCTCGCGGCTTGGAACCGAAGAGCTGGCGGCGATTCTCCCGGCTGGGTATGTAGGTTTTTTGCCGGCCGCATTCGCAATCGGGGTAATGACCAGTGTTAATACGTTTGTCAGTCAGAGTCTCGGCAGAGGTGATAAAAAGGCCTGCTCGAATTACTGCTGGCAGGCGATATATATGGGTCTAGCGTATTCGGTTGTTGTCGTGGCTATTATGTGGCCGGCGGCGCCGGCGATATTCAAAATGCTGGGTCACGAGCCGGCTGTTGCCGTGATGGAGGTTATATACCTGCGGATTATGCTCTATGTCCAGGTGTTGGCGGTTTTTGTCTGGGCGAGCAGCCAGTTTTTCATGGGAGTACATCGGCCGATTGTTATGATGTACTCGGCAATAGTCGGGCAGATTGTGAACGTTGCTGCCAACTACGTGTTGATTTTCGGCAAGTTCGGTTTTCCTGCAATGGGAATCGCCGGAGCCGGATGGGGGACGTTCATCGGGATTGCCGCCGGTTCCGTTATTCGAATGGCGGTCTTTTTGATCGGTGACATTAATACGAGCTTTCAGAGCAGGCATAGTCTTAATATAGATTTTGCCAAAATGAAAGACCTGCTCAAGGTGGGCCTTCCCGCGGGGATCGGCCTTATGGTGAACATCGCGCTCTGGGGGGTGATTCTGTTCGGGATGGTAGGCCGGTTCGGAAAAGACGCCCTGGCGGCCACAAGTGCCGTTCTTTCATGTGTAAATGTCTCGGTTATGCCTGTAGTGGGCCTTGCGACGGCTTTAACCGCCGCTGTGGGAAAGTCGATAGGAGAGAGGAAAAAAGATGTGGCAATCAAGCAGACCAGCGTATGTTTGAGAATAGGACTGGTTTACATGGGATTGATAGGTCTTTGCCTTCTGATCTTCAGGAACTCAATCATGGCGTTCTGGTCTTCAGACGATACGGTCATCGCCATTGGTATCAGAATTTTCGTTCTGGCGGCAATCTACCAGGTCTTTGATGCCGCAACACTGATTTATAACGGCTCGCTCCGTGGGGCTGGCGACACACTCTGGCTGGCAACAGTCTCGGCCTTTGGAGTTATTATTGTGCTGGGAGCCGGCAGCTTATGTATTATTAAGCTGTTCCCCGGCCTCGGTGCTTTAGGGCCGTGGACCGCAGCGACACTCAGCATTATAACGATTGGCTTGGCAAACTGCTGGCGATTTAAGAGCAATCGCTGGATGCGTATAGAACTGTTCAAACGCCATGGGGCAGGAGTGCCAATCAGCGACGAAGCGGCAGTTGAATAGTATTGAGTCTGGTATGTCTTTCTTTGTTTATTACTTCAAAGTCTGTTTTAGTATCCAGTCAGATATAATATTCAACACGGTGGGAGATACGGTTTCTTCAATCCCGGCATACTCAGACGGCGATCCGGTTTGTGCTGTTTGGAAAAGGTGATTCAGTCCAGGAAACTCTTTTATAGTATATTGATGATTTCCTCCGGCTTCAAGCGCTTCGGCAATCCCTTTCAGGTTCTCTTTTGGCATCTGGGTGTCTTTGTCTCCATTCATAGCAAGCACCGGGCATTTGACCTTAGGCAAAGTTTCTTTCGGATTGTAACGCAGAATGGAACTGAAACCGGGCGAGAGCATCCAATTGAAGTCGTAAGTGTCCACGGATTCAAGCTCTATCTTTCGCTTTTCATCCGCACTGAGTTTTGCTAATTCCGGCTTGGCCTTTTGGAGGATCTCCAGGATTTTTGTTTTTGCCGAATTCGCATCATTTTCCTGCCTCACGGCATAAAAAATATTTTTTAATATAGAGCGCTTGATAGAGATGGCCTTCTCCCCGGCCCCATTAGCCTTATAGCCATCTGTAATCTGTTCCAACAATCCATCGAAATCGCTCAATCCAGGCGCAGCCATTAACACAACATAGGCAACGTCCGGTGATTCGGATGCTGCCAGGGGAGCAATCGCGCCCCCTTCGCTATGCCCGAGGATCCCAATCTTTTTGACGTTGATTTCCGGTAGTGTTTTAAGATATTCAACGCCGGCAAGAGCGTCCCGTTTGAACTCTTCAAAAGTTGCTTTATCATAGTCACCTGTTGATCGACCTACTCCCCGGTCGTCATATCGGAGAACGGCTATCCCCCGGCGTGTCAGGTAATCTGAAATTACCAGGTATACCCTGTGCCCCCAGATAAGTTCGTCACGGTCGTTGGGACCGGAACCGGATATGAGTAACACGGCCGAGTATGGACCATTCGAACCGGGCAGGGTTAATGTGCCGGCAAGCTTTACATTATCTATTTTATTCTCGAAAAAGACCTCTTTTTCCATGTAAGGATAAGGCTTTTTCGGTTCTTGAGGACGTTTTGAAGTTCGAACAGGAGGATTCTCAACTCGATCGAGCACGAGCGGCATACCACCGCCATCAGGTCCTTTGAATTTACCTTCGATTGTCCGCCCATCTTTAGAGATTTTCCCTTCATACGTACACCTTATATTGTATATCTCAAATCCCACAACAGACCCGTCGGATAACGTCAAATCTACAGGTATCTCCCATGCTTCCTCATCGGGAATATCTGTAAAAGCAGTGAATGATCCGTTCTTATTTTGATACACTCTAAACACAATTTTGAATTGGCCCGGCTTGCTCATCCAATTACCCAGGATAGAAGTGCCTGATTGTGTTGAAAGTGCCAAATTTGAAAAGATCAGGATAAATAAGCAGAGACAAATAATAGTGACTTTTCCAACCGCTCTTTGCATTTTGGATCTCCTGTATAATATAAAGAGTCTGTTTAGTCCATTAGCTTTCGTAGCTGGATGTTACGAACCGCTCCGGCGGTCTGCCAGGTCGCAACGCCGAGCGGCTGTGACAGGTCCACTTCGGCCCGGGTATCGATTTTTCGACCGGTTATATCCATATCGATGAGCGGCTCTTCTCCTTCCTCCTGGAGCCACGCCTGGATCCGGTTGGGCGTGATGCGCAGGCGGACGTGGTACCACTTGCCGTTCTCGAAAGAAACGAACCTGGTTGTCTCGTTGTTGGCGGCGTCATAGTAATCGATATTGGACAATCCGCAAAGCGAACCGCCCCAGCCGCCAAGAATCAGTGAACAGCAATTATCGTTGACGGGAAATGTTAGCCCGCAGAAAAAGTCGCTGCCGGAGACCCGCATGGCTTCCAGCGTGATTTCATAGTTCATGCGTACCAGCGGGCCGGCCCATGTTATGCCGGTCATATCGTTGCCCTGTTCGAGGTAAATGCTGCCGTCCTTGA
>CAZHBL010000344.1:0-6190 GCA_964530105.1 uncultured Pirellulales bacterium
AAAGAGCAGATTGAATACTGGAACAGGCAGTTGGGGCAGCGATGAGTGCCGGCGAAGACGAAATTACCGCCTGGTTTGCGAGCCAGAATCGTTTGTCCGCTACAGATTTTCCAATCGGCATCGGTGACGATATGGCCCAGATCAGGTTGGGCAATGAATCAGTTCTTGTCACTACGGATATGCTGCTGGACGGTGTTCATTTCGATTTGAAGCAAGCGACTATAGAGCAAGCCGGATATAAAGCGATGGCCGTCAGTTTAAGTGATTGTGCCTCGATGGCGACAATTCCCATAGCGGCGGTTGTCTCCGTTGCGCTGCCGAAAGGATTCGGCGGGGACGAATTAAAGGAGCTTCATGCCGGGATCACCCGTGCAGGCGAGAAATACGATTGTGCCCTGGTTGGCGGTGACATAACGAGCTGGAAACAAGAGAATCCATTTGCAATAAGCGTGGCAATACTCAGCAGGCCGGCGGGAAACGAGCCTGTAAAGAGGTCCGGTGCGAAGCTCGGCGATAGTATTTGCGTGACAGGTTCGTTGGGTGGGTCGGGCTTCGGAAAGCATCTGGAGTTCGAGCCGAGAGTCAAAGAGGCGATAAAAATCGCCGGGATGGTTAGGCTGGATTCAATGATTGATATAAGTGACGGGCTAAGCAGCGACCTGAATCGTATCTGCCGCCAGAGCGGAGTCGGGGCGGTTATAGACGCTGAGCGGATTCCAATATCGGATAAGGCCCGGACAGCGGATGATCCGTTGAGTTCGGCGATAAACGATGGCGAAGATTTCGAGTTGCTTTTTACTCTCTCGAAGACCGATTGTCAGGAATTATTGGATAAGTGGAGTGAGCCGGTACCAATTTCTCGGATCGGCGAAATAACAGATACTCGGAAAATGCAGATTAAAATGCCCGATGGCCAGATTTTGGATTTGCCCATCAAAGGATATGACCATTTGAAGAATTGACTAAGGTTGTAATGGAGGTATGTATTATGAAGTTTCTATCATTGCTTAACTTGATGGTAGGACTGTTCGTGCTTTGTGGTTTTTCCGCCGGCGTAACGGGCGCCGAAAAGCTAAACAGAGGCTTTATTGCTCTTGAACGAGAAGACGGTTCGGTTTTCTTAAGCTGGCGACTGCTCGGTACCGATTCCGACGACATAGCATTTCAAGTCAAACGGCACAGTTCCGAGTCGGCTGCTGAGGCTTCCATTTTGCCAAAAGGCGAGCCGTATCGGGCAACAAATTGTTCAGATGAAACCGCCGGCAAGGGGAAAGCATATATTTACGAGCTGTATGAATCCAGCACAAGACAATGGCCCGGCGAAATCAGAAAATTAGGCGAGATCGAGATGAAACCGAACGGCCGGCCTAAGCCGTATATCAGTATTCCCCTCAATGGTGATTATGATTTCCAGAAGGTGGGCATCGCTGATCTGGATGGCGACGGGACTTATGAATATATTATCAAACAGCCAAATTTTAACACGGACCCTTATCAGCAGCCGGGGTATTGGAAGAAGAGTACTACTACGTATAAGCTCGAAGCTTATCGTTTGGATGGAACTATGATGTGGCGCTATGATATGGGCTGGTCCATTGAGGCGGGAATCTGGTATTCACCGTGGATTGTTTATGATGTCGACGGCGACGGTAAGGCCGAAGTCTACTGCAAGGCCGGTGAGGGCGATCCGCGGGATGAAAAGGGTCTTGTACAGAGCGGCCCCGAATACCTTGTCAAGCTTGATGGGCAAAACGGCAGAGTTATAGCTAAAATACCGTGGTTGAGTAGAGATGGATTCTCACAGTATAACTATTACTGCCGGAACTTTCTCACTGTGGCGTATCTCGATGGTAAAACGCCATCGCTGATTATGCAGCGAGGTACCTACAATCTCATCAAGATACAGGCATTGGATAAGGGCTTCAATCGAATATGGTACTGGGAATCACCGCAGGAAGATCGAAAATACGGCGGGCAGAGTGGTCACGGATTGATCAGTGCCGATGTTGATGAGGACGGTAGAGATGAACTGGTCATCGGGGCGGCAGTGTTGGATGATAACGGCAATGGTCTTTGGACGTTGGAGATGGGACATCCTGATGCTTTCTACGTTGCTGATATCGATCCGGACAATCCGGGGCTGGAGATATTTTACGGAATCGAACCGCCCCAGAAAACTGATGGAATTTGTGTGGTGGACGCTCGTACGGGCCGTAAGCTCTGGGCGCACAAAGAGCCGACTCGTCACATACACGAACAGGGAATGGCCGCCGATGTTCTTGCCGATTGGCCCGGTATGGAAGTCTATGCTGGCGAGAGAGATTTGAAACAGCGATGGCTTTATAGCTCTAAGGGCAAGTTGATTGAGTTTAAGGAAACCGGAAGCCTTAACCCGCGTGCTCTCTGGTGGGATGCCGATCCGCAGAAGGAAGTGATAATATCCGGAGCGATTCGTGATTGGGGCGGTGAACCCATACAGCCGATTCAAGGAGGAGTCATTGCCGTGGTTGATTGTCTCGGTGATTATCGAGAAGAGGTGATTACGAGCCGTAAGGGGGAGCTTCGTATTTACAGCACAACCGTGCCGACAAAGGACCGGCGTGTTTGTCTCATGCAGGACCACCAATATAGAATGGGAGTGGTCGCTCAGACGATGGGTTATTACTATCCGGCCCAATTAGGAAAATGATTATTGATTACTGATAAATGATGATTAGCCCGTGAGCATGGATTTTAGTACTATTTTAAATTCCCCGGACGAAACCATTGAGTTCGGTCGAAGGATTGGCTCACAACTCAAAGGCGGTGAAGTTGTTGCTGTCTGCGGGCCGTTAGGCAGCGGCAAGACACACCTGATCAAAGGGATAGCAGCCGGAGCAGGTGCGAAGGACCAGAAATACGTCAATAGCCCCACATTTGTTATAGTCAATGAGTATACGGGCAGGCTGGATATCTACCATATCGATGCCTACCGGTTGGATTCCGTCTCGGAGTTTGAGATGTTGGGCTTTGACGATTTCTGCTATCCGCAGTCGGTGGTTTTGATTGAGTGGGCCGATAAGGTTGAATCGGTTCTGCGAACTATGGATTATATTCGGATAGACCTTGAGCACGCCGGCAAAACCAAACGAGCAATATACATCAACAATACACCCCAATATATCAATTATACAACTTGACCGGGTTTTGAATTGTCATGCTGTGCGAAGCGAAGCATCTGGGATTTGAACGGGATCCACACCGGATTAACGGTTGAGATTCTTCGCGGAGTTTATCCTGAGCTAAGTCGAAGGGCTCATAATTACAAGTTTCATATGTTCTTATCGAAAAAAATTACGTAGCGATCAGTCAGGCTGAAAATGATTGATTGTTTTGTTGTTGCTGCATATTCGTCATAGCATTCATTCCTTAATTTGGCATAGAGAATTTTATTTTCTATATTTTCATTGGATGCTTATGCGGCTTTCTAAATCAGCGGCATAAAGTGATTTTCGGACGTAGAACGTTGTAGTTCTTTTTTTATTGTACGGATTGAGTGAATTATTGAAGTAATTAATGCAGCTAATTGTTCAAATTTCGTTAATTTCGGGAGGATTTACGGCAAATAGAAGTTCAGGCGGAGTAAAGTTGTGTATCGATTAGGTCGATACCATGTATCGTGGAAGGAGCGACGACATTGAATGTTGGGATTTTATCAAATTAAGTTAACCAAATCAATTTTTAAGAAAAGGGGCAAAAAATGAAAGCTAAAAGCGGATTTACATTAGTGGAAATTCTTATCGTCGTGGTCATTCTTGGTATTCTTGCTGCCATTGTGATTCCTCAGTTCACAGAGGCCAGCGGCGAGGCCAAGCTGTCAAGTCTGTGCACAGACCTTCAATCGGTGCGTTCGCAGATCGAGCTGTACAAGATTCAGCATAACGATGCCCTGCCGGGCGAGGACAATACCGCAGGTGGCGGCACTCACACCGGCACGTCTGGGTTTATAAATGGTTTGATCGGTTACACAAACATAAACGGTGTCACTCAGGCTGGGCCAGGAGCAAATGTTTACGGTCCTTATCTGCAGAAGGTCCCAGTGAACCAGTTCAACAACCTGAGCACTATTGACGAAGAAGCTGGCACGGCGCAGCTTGGCAATAACAACTGTGGTTGGCACTTTGATAATTCCACCGGTGCCTTCCACGCAGATACTGATCTTCATGTAAGTCTCTAAGAGTCTTGGACCGCCGGCTGAGCAGTCGATGCTTAAAGACTAAAGCAGGCTGACTGAATCTGGTGAAAACCAAACAAGAGATAATCAGGCTGACCTTGCTGAGGTAATTACCGAAGGCGGGTCAGCCTTTTTAATGATGGCGAAACGCCTGATATACGGAAAGGATAGATGATGAAAAGAGCAAGGGCCTTTACGCTTGTTGAGATCCTGATTGTCGTAGTCTTGCTTGGTATACTTGCCGTGATAGTCCTTCCACTGATCGCGGGCAGCGCCATATCGGCCAAAGAAAGCGCTCTTGCCCAGGATGTGCAAATGTTGCGAAGGTATGTTCTCGTTTACAAAGCCCAGCATTTGGAAGTTGGGCCCGGCTATCCGAATGGTGATACCACTCAAGACCCCACCGAGGCGGCTTTTTTGGCTCAGACTACATTGTCAAGCAATGATAGCGGTCAAACGGCGCCGGTTGGGACACCAGGCTTTGCACGCGGTCCTTACCTGATGAGGATACCGGTCAATCCGTTCAATCACAAAAGCACGGTTGAGGTGCTTCGAGACAGTGATGCTTTCCCTGCGAACGGCAACGACAGCCACGGCTGGATATATAAGGCATCTACGTCGGAGGTAAAGGCCGACTGCGGGGGAGTAGACGAGAACGGAAAACAATTTTATGACTACTAACGGCCGAGTTCATTACGGAGCAAGCAGGCGAGGCTTTACCCTCGCTGAGGCGATGATGGCCGTCGTGGTGCTTGGGATCGCTGCAGCGGGCGTCTTGCTGCCGTTTGTCAGCGGTGCTGCCGTGCGGGCCGAAGGGGCCAGTAGAACTTTAGCAGCGGGATTGGCCGGCGATCTGATGGAGCAAATCCTGAGACTGCCGTTTCATGATCCTGATGACGAAACTTCCTACAATTTGGGGCCGGATGCCGGAGATCTCGACAACATTGACGATTATCACGGCTATATCGAGGCCCAGGGACAGGTGAAAGATGCCGCCGGGGTGGTATTTACGGATCCCAGGTATGCGAATTTCAGCAGGAATGTAATATGTGAATATGTGTACGTGCCGCCGCAGCCGGCCGAGAGCGATCCAACGAAGTGCGAGTTTATTCGCATTATAGTACGGGTTGACTACTGCGGCAAACAAATGGCGACCATAATTCGGCTGGTGAGTGAATGATAAATAAGAAATACAAAAAAGGACTTACATTAATTGAACTGATTGTAGCGCTGATTGTTACAAGTATTATTGTAACAGCAGTAGTGACATTGGCTTATGCTTTAGATACGGCAAATGAGTTCTCAAACGATACGGGCCGAATGCAGGCCCAAATACGTTTTGCAACGCTGAGGATTTCGGAGCTGATTCGACATTCGAAGCTTGTGTGTTATTATGCGGGTAGCGATGATTTGGCTGTCTGGCGGGCTGATGATAACAACGATGGACAAATCAGTATCAGTGAGCTGGTCTATATAGATAGTGGTTCGGCCCATGATCATTTACGGCTTTGCGAATTTCCATCTTCGAATAATACGGCGATAAATCTAAGTTCGATCGGCCCATTTGCAACAAACTGGTGGTCGGCGTATAGCGCTGAAGCCAATTACACGGGGATGATGCCGGAATGCAGCAATGTGCAGTTCGGCTTTGACGTATTACCGCCGCAAAGCAGATTTGTCACTATTTCATTTGATGTTGTTGAAAACGGCATTGCTCGCCAGTGCCAGATAAACGCTAAACTTCGCGGCTGGGCGGGAAACCTGCTCGATAGCAGTGGAAACATCGTAAGTGATGATGATTAGTATGAACGCAAAGAATAACAAAAAAGCCAGGCCGGGGGTCGCTCTGCTCGTCGTGCTGTTTCTCATTATGGCAATAACGATTTTGTCATTGGGCTTTGTGTCGAGGAGCGATGTTGAATTGGCCTGCGGCCAGAATATGATACTCCGAACAGAAATGGATTATCTGGCCGAATC
>CAZHBL010000345.1:0-6167 GCA_964530105.1 uncultured Pirellulales bacterium
TTTCTCGAATTCCTCAAAGGTTTTGAGTCTCTGGATATCGAAGGGCCTTGCGTGACCGTGTTCGGATCGGCCCGCTTTTCTGAGCAACATCCTTACTATCAATTGGCACTTAAGGTAGGTTCCGAACTTGCTGCGGCAGGATATCCGGTGATTACCGGTGGCGGACCAGGTATTATGGAAGCGGCAAATCGTGGCGCCAAAGCAGCAGGTGGATACAACATTGGCTGCAATATTGCATTGCCAAAAGAACAGAAACCCAATCCCTACCTTGACCATGTACTGGAATTCGATCATTTCTTTGTGCGAAAGGTTATGCTGGTCAAGTACTCATGTGCGTTCGTAGTGTTTCCCGGCGGCTATGGAACTTTGGATGAGGTTTTTGAGACAAGCGTGCTAATGCAGACCGGAAAGATTGAACAGTTTCCGATTATACTGATGGGACAGACGTATTGGGCGGAAATGAATGATTTTCTCAAGAAATCCCTGCTTCATGAGAGAACTATCGATCCCCAGGACATTGGACTATTCCATTTCACGGATGATCCAGTTAAAGCTATCGAGATCATCAGAACCCATCAAGAGAAACAACAAGCTGTAGAAAATAAGTGATTTTAATATTGGTTTAACTTGCTAAACTGTGGGTAAATCTTTAAGAAGTAAGAAACCAGGAAATCCTAGTTGCTATGAGATACTGAAATCTAAGTTTATTTGCAGCCTTCTGTATGAATTGTAGATTAACTGACGATAAGGTTCGCTAATGATATCATTCTCCGGTTTTCTATATATTGCCGAATGGATTGTTCGTGTTGTGGCTCTTTTTGTTGTTGTACATAAGCGACGGCCAACCGCCGCACTGGCTTGGCTGGTTGTAATCTATTTTCAGCCCTGGATTGGAATCGTATTGTATCTTTTGATCGGAAGACACCGCCTGCCTTGGCATCGAACCCGACAATACACACTGCTTGTCAAGCGGCTGGAGCATTTGAAGAAGCAATTTGATAGCCATCCTCACGTTATCCACCCTGAATTAGGGCTTCAGTGTAAGGCGGCCATTACCTTGGCAGAACGTTATGGATTGATGCCGATTCTTGACGGCAATTCCGTCACATTGATATCCGATACTAATGAAGTAATCCGACGGCTTACGGCTGATATTGATAAGGCTAAGGAGCATGTCCACATGCTGTTCTTTATTTTTCGAAACGATGACACTGGTCGCCGGGTTGCGAATGCCTTAAAGCAGGCGGCCGGGCGCGGAGTTAAATGCCGGCTACTGCTCGATGCCGTTGGTTCCTGGGGTACATTGCAATCAATAAGTCACGACCTTAGGAGGGCCGGAGTCGAAGTATATGATGATTTACCTGTCGGCTTCCTCCGGCGCCGAGCATCACGGATTGATCTTCGGAATCATCGCAAAATTGCAGTGATTGATGGAATAACTGCGTACACAGGGTCCCAAAATATCGTTGACGATAACTATGGACACAAGGACCTGGTATGGTACGATCTGACAGCTCGTCTCAACGGACCTGTTGTTCAGGAACTCCAGACAGTCTTCCTGGAGGACTGGAATTTTCGTACCAATCAACTCCTTGATGAACAGGACATCTTCCCCACACCTGAACTGTCCGGCACTATACCCGCACAAATCCTTCCCAGCGGCCCCAACTATCCGGTCGAAAACTATCAACGTTTGGTTGTAGCTGTCCTGTATTCCGCGCATGAACGAGTCGTGATTACATCGCCCTACTTTGTTCCAAATGAGCCTTTCCTGCAGGCGATGCAGGTGGTTGCCCAAAGGGATGTGGAGGTTAACTTGATTCTACCAGTCAAAACGGATCATCCACTGATTGACATGGCCGGCCAGGCCTATTTCGAGGAATTGCTGGAAGCAGGGGTGCGAATATTCGCATACGAGAACGGGCTTCTACATGCCAAGACGATTACTGTAGATGATTCTATTGCGTTCCTGGGCTCAAGCAACTTCGATATTCGCTCTTTTTCTCTCAATTTTGAAATCAACTTATTGCTCTATGGCCGGGAGGCCACTCAAGGCCTTCGCGAACGTCAGATGGAATATCTACACAACAGTCATGCCATTGAGTTGTCGGATTGGCAAAAACGTGGTCCGTTCAAACGTATATCACAGGACATAGCCAAGTTATTTAGCCCTCTATTGTGAATGCGAGACGAAATCTCCAGACAGTTTCTTATCCAAGTCCTCAAACAGGTTCTCTAATGTTTCAGTAGTCGACGAGACTTTTTCCGAACATCCCGCTTGCTTGGACCGTATGAAAGACATTATTTTATGCTATGCGTGAAGATATGAGACGAATATCCGGTGATGTCGAGCCGAATAAAAAGGGTCACTATTTGAAAGGTGCTGTTCTGGGAACACTCGGTTTCTGCACTCGCTGGGCTGTTGATGTTCAAGGAATCGGGCCTGAATGGATCGAAATTGTTGAGATCGATCTGCACCTGCAAAGTCCTTACAACCGGTTACATGGAACGCGCATAGCACATATCAGCGACCTTCATCACGGCAGAACTGTAAGCAGCGGCTATTTGCGTCGTTGCATAGAGCGGATCAATCTTCTCGATGTCGATTTAGTAGTGCTGACAGGAGATTACATCACTTATGATATTCGAGGCAAATACAGGGAGAAGGTTATCGCTCTGCTTGGTGATATTGAAAGCCGATTCGGCACCTATGCTTGCCTGGGTAATCACGATTATGGTATTCGCAGCCTCCCGGGCTACAAGCGAGAACACTTACTTCGCCGACTGACTCAAGGAATGGAAGCAGAGGGAATCACTGTCTTACGGAATGAATCCACCGTTTTGAACATCAATGACCATCCACTTTGGTTCGTGGGATTAGGTGATTTGAGGATCGGCGACTTCCAGCCCCACAAAGCTTTTGCCAATGTGCCAACCGATCAGGTGACGATCGCGCTGATACACAATCCGCGCGGTATTGAACACTTAGGTGAATTTGCGGTAAATGCTGTGGTGAGCGGACACACACATGGGAGAAGAACCAGCTCTACAATAAGCCGCACATGGAGAAACCGGAACAGACGCTTTCAAGCAGGCATGTATGAGTTTGAAGGTAAGAAACTGTATGTAAACCGAGGGCTCGGTCGGGTTGGCAGAGCACGTTTGAATGCAAGGCCTGAAATTACAGTTTTTACTCTCTGTTGATTCGTCGTCCATCATATCAGCGTAGCATTAACGATTCAAATACCGTGCAATGAGTTGTATGTAGCGAGTTCTCCTAACCAAAGAACAATGCTTGCACAGCGTATATTTGGGATTGCCTTAGGATACGAAGACCTCAACGACCACCAGGATCTTCGGGAAGATCCGTTGTTTCAGATTGTCTCGGACCGCGGAATTAAAGATGATTTGCCGCTGGAGGCTGATGCGCTGGTCTGACAGAAACAACGTTTGCTATATCATTATTTGTCGTGACGAATCTTCCTGTCCGGCCACAGTATCTCTATGATGAGGTTTATTGTCAGCAAGGCCAGGCGGAAAACCGGATCAAGGAGCAGCAGTTGGGGTTTTTTGCCGACCGGACCGGTTGCCACGATTTTGGCAAACCAGTTTTGAGTGTTTTTGGGCCCATGAAAGAGGTAACTTTTCGAAGAATTCTTATGTTTTGTAACTCTTGAAAAGCGTAGCCAATAGCATGAACCACATAAGATTTATCCAAGACATTGTAATCGTCACAGATGAACATTGACGCTTTGTTGAGCGTCTTAATATGATGTATCTTGAGATTGCACTTGAAACAGCTTTTGGTCATACCCTGAGTAAAAAACCGGGGCCTATACCAATCAATTCAGTATAGGCCCCGAATTAGTGCAAGACCTCCTGTCATCTTCCCAAGAATGACTGAATTATTCAGCAGCTTCTCTGGGCTGATACAGACGGATGTCGTCAAAATACATCTTGCCCGAACCGCCGGGTATCGTCATGTTGCCCTGTGTACCAAGGCCGATCGCTATCCTGTCGACATTGCTGAGATTGATGCCCTGATCGGCAAAAGCCTGAAGCGGGATGACCCACTCGGTCCAGGTGTCTGTCGTTGCTGCGGCCGAATCATCGTGGACTACTACGGCAGGTGAGCCTGTGCTATTGGCTATAGCTACATACAGCGGCTCAGCGTCGTTGCTGGTTATGCCGATGTCCTGGTTCGCCCACTGCCCGCTGACTGTACCGGTCATAGTGACATTGGAGAATACGGCCTGGCATGTCAGAGCAGTATCATGGCTGGTCAGCGCCAAACCTATATAGACATTCGAGGTCATCGGGATGGGCGTTGCCTGGCCTTCCTGTATCAACTCCCAGGTCGAGCCGTTCGCTGAGTGATAAGCCGAGAAGTTTCCTGCTACATCACGCACTAATTTCACCCAATACGGTGCGGTGAATCCGGTCAGTGCCGTGTTGAAACTGGCGGCACCCGGCTCGGTGCGACCCTGGAATGCAACTCCACTTTCAGGTGTGACAGCCGCCAAAGCATGCTTCGAGCCGCCGTCCAGCGTCTCACGAATCATCACAGCGGCCTTGGCCCAGACGTTTGTGTTCTCTACGCTCTCGACCTTCGCTACGATCGAGCCTGGACCGGTCAGCATCTTGTAAGCAAAGTGGAACTCATCGTGATACTCGCCTGCTCCGGGCCCAATATCCCAGATATCCGCGCCGGAGCCGGTCATCGTGTAGGTACCGGCCGGGCCCTCAGCGAAGCTGCCGACAGAAGCCGAGTAACCTCTGAACCACAGCGACAATTCCGTAACGCCTTCTTCTGTCCAGTCACGCGGTGCCGTCAAGTTCAGCTCTGTTTCGGAATACTTCGCATAGCCCTGCTTGTTGTTGTCATAGGTAAGGGGCATCGACTTGCTGCCGCTGTGGACGATGGTCTCCTCAGTATAGGAAGGAGTTGTTTCATCACCGACGGCGGCTCCTGTGCTGTTACCGGGATGGTACTGATCAGTTCCCTGAGCGCCGTAGCCAAGGCCATCGATCCACGAGTACCAAATCTGATTATCGCTGGCATCGTAATCCTCGAAGTTATCCACGACAAGGAAATCACCCGTCGTAAAGCTCCAGAGGTTGCCGACCCACGGACTTTCGGGATTGACGCTATTGACTTCATCGACACGCCAGAAGTACTTTGTAAACCAGGCGAGTTTGCCCGGATCGTAGTTTTCATCGCCAACTGCGATTGTGCCCTTATACTCAGGCGAGGCATTTGTGGCATTCCTGACGGATTCTGCATCGGTGCCGAAGTACAACTCGTGTGACTCGGCGTAATCGCCTGCACCCCATCGCAAAATCAGCGTCATTTTCGTGCCGGTCGCACCATTTGCCGGGCTCGGACTGCTGGCTCTGATTGGCGGAGATAATGCCGCCTGCGGAATGAGCTGCTTCGGTGTCGAAAGACTCGACCATCGCAGTTCCGCTCTCGTACCGCCGGTATTCTCATAATACTCCATGATAAGACTGTACGTTTGCCCGGCTATCAGGTCTATTGTTCCGCGATACTCGGTCGCGCCCTGATCGACCCAGGCATCAACAAGTTGTTGACCATCGATCCATAAGCGAATACCATCATCGCCCGTGGCATAAAAGGTATAGGTTTCGGTAAATGCAGCCTCGACTTCACCAGTCCATCTCGCCGAGAAGTTATCATCGCCGACGGCAGGATCCGGGTTACCGGGGTCACCCCAGTTGAAGTTAATCTGGGGATCCGTGCGAGTCAGTACATAATTCTCAAAATTCATGCCCTTATAGTAATCTGCTCGGACGCCGCCGCCTTCCTTTGCAGTCGTAAAGCTCCAGACGTCGCCGGTGTACGTGGCGGCACCATCGAACTCATCGACTCGCCAATAGTAGGTCTTGGCCGCTTCAAGGGGGCCGGGATTATAGGTTAGAGTACCCTGCTGCGATCCCTCGACGGCACTAACAACAGTATCGAAATCGTCGCCGAAGTACACAGTATGCAGTTTCGCACCGAAACCGGACGTCCAGCTCAAGGTTACTGCTTCCGGGGCGATGAATGCGCCGTTATCGGCTGGAGCGGGGCTATAGGCTTTTTTCGGTGGTACAGTGAAGCTCCAGACGTCACCTTTCCATGGACTATTCGGATCGACTTCATTTAC
>CAZHBL010000346.1:0-6102 GCA_964530105.1 uncultured Pirellulales bacterium
TTCTGGATGGTGAATTCCATGTCCTGCATGTCTTTGTAGTGCTTCTCCAGCCGGGTCATAAGAGCGGTTAGCTGCTTGTAGGCCTTCGGCATGACTCTGTTTAATTTTATCAGCGGGATCGGGGTGCGGATGCCGGCGACGACGTCCTCGCCCTGGGCGTTCATCAGGAACTCGCCGTAGAATTCTTTCTTGCCGGTGCTCGGATTTCGTGTGAAACAGACGCCAGTGCCGCAGTCGGTGCCCATGTTGCCGAAGACCATCGCCTGGACGTTTACGGCCGTTCCGAGAAGGCCGGCGATGTTGTTGAGCTGGCGATATTTGACGGCGCGCGGGGTCATCCACGAGCCGAAGACGGCGTTGATGGCGTGCGTTAGCTGGAGCTTTCCGTCTTGTGGGAAGAGTTCGCCGACTTGCTTTTTGTAGACAGCTTTGTATTTGTCGACTACATCTTTTAGCTGCTCGGCGGTCAGTTCGTTGTCGAGTTGGACGCCGGCTTTTTCCTTGGCGGCGTGAATTACCTGCTCGAAATACTCGTGCTCACAGCCCATAACCACGTCGCCGAACATGTCTATGAACCGGCGATAAATATCGTACGCAAACCGCGGATTCCCCGTCTTCTTGATGATCCCTTCAATAACGTCATCATTAAGCCCCAGGTTAAGGACGGTGTCCATCATTCCAGGCATCGAGACGGCGGCGCCGCTTCTGACGCTGACGAGGAGGGGTTTGTTCGGGTCGCCGAGCCTGGCGTTCATGGCTTTTTCCAGCTTTGCGAGGTTCAGATCGATTTCCTCGGCGAGCCTTTTCGGCCATTTTCCCTTGGATTTATAATATTCGTCACAGACCTTTGTAGCGATAGTAAATCCCGCAGGCACAGGCACGCCGAGATTCGTCATCTCAGCAAGGTTCGCCCCTTTACCACCCAGCAGCACTTTCATCGTTGCATTGCCTTCGGCTTTTCCGCCGCCGAAGAAGTAAACTCGTTTTTCTGCCATTCTAAAATTCTCCTTGTAAAAATTAGTTTCTGATGAAAAAGGTTCTATATATTAAACTCGCAACGCTCTGTCAACTCAAAACCGCGCTGGCGAGAATCTTTTGCACAAATTCATATCTCGTGCTGCGTGCTGCGGACTGCGTGCCTGCAAACCCCGACTGCGGGAGTCGGGGTTAATCGTCGATTTCGTCCTGATATCCCGATGCGCTGATAACCTAACTACTGATTCCCTGATGACCTAATAACCTAATCCGTATTCTGCCTTTACATAATCGCGCGGATTGCGGCTTCAAGCTCATCGGGCTTTTGCGAGCCTATAAGCAGCTTTTTGCCGTTGTTGAAAACAAGCTGCACGCCCCGATTGCCGCTTACGTTATACGCCTTACCGTTTCTAAGGCTGCATCTAATCCCCCAGCCGCCATATTCCCGTATCGGTTTATACCGCCGGGCGTAATATTCGCTCAAATCTTCCGCAGCAAAACGCTTGAAATGGATGTGGAAAGGAAAATAACGAACATACAAACCGTCCGGGCGAACCTCGGTTTGAAGCTTCAAAAGTATAAAAAGGGCCGCGATAACTATCGGCACTACGACCCCGCCAATTACGGCCAGAACAACCCCCCATATCTCTGGTGGGCTTTGCCCGTCAAATTCTTTTATTAATGCAAAAAAACTAATACCCGCCGCCAGGCCCATGGACAGATAAACCACCCAGCGCAGCCATAAACCAAACTTCTGCTCTTCACGAAAAATAATGTCTTCTGTCTCTTGCATTCTATATTCTGATTTTAATTAACCGCTGATTGACCCGGTGAGATATTGGCTTTGCCCCCTAAGGGACAAGCTATCTCACGGGATGAACGCAGATATACGCTGAATAAAAACAATAATCAATAGTAAATAGAAAATAGTAAATGGAAAGGTCTTCTGTCTTTCCCGTAAGCGATGGCTTACTCCACTGACTTCTAAATCCTCTTCTTCATCCCTTTGCTTTGACTGATTTTCTGCGAATTAAGCTTGATGTTATTAATCCTATAAAAAATCCGAGCGTCAAAGTTGAAAGAAGAAGCAGCACTCGTGGCATCGTTATAGTCGTGAAAAGAATTTTCGTTTCCACTTCCTGCTTATTCTGAAGAGAAATCACCACAGCCAGCGACAAAGCCACAATTATCAAAATAATCTTAACGTTCTTCATTTTTTAGCACCTCATTTTATAATGGCAAACCGCCGTGAAGATTTCTTTTAGTTTCTCGAAGCACGGATCCTTTTCTATTTTACAGCCGAGTTCGCAGAGAGCGCAGTGTTTTTTATTTTTTAATTCCTTTCTCGGCGTCCTTGGCGTTCGCCGCGGTTAACTCGAATTTTATCGCCCGGCCGCAACAAGCTGCGAACTATCTTCGGATTGAAAAGGTATAGCCGTATTTCCAGCCTTTGCCGCTCGTATCTATCTGGTATCCCTGGTTCAGCATTCTTTTTTCCCAGGCACGGGCGGCCGTCTCGGATGTGAACTGCTGAATAACTCGAAAGTCGCTCGGGTTTCCACGTTCGGCTTTTATTCGTTTCGGCTCATCGCTTAGGCCTGCATGTTTCATATACAATATACCCTTGAATAGGTCCATGCTCAATTATAAAGTTACTTCTTAACCGCGGATGAACGTAGATGAACGCGGATTTCAGGCGCAGAGCATACCGAACTAAGAGAAATAGTCAATCGTCAATTGTAAATTTATGGCTCAGCTATAATCAATTACAAGAACCACAGATGAACGCAGACACCATCCTGAGCGTAGCTGAAGGATTAACGCAGAAAACAATTTGAAAACATGTGCCCGCGAGGGCGGGTACCAATGGTGCGGGCTAAAAGGTCTTCTTCCTCCTGTATTCTGTATTCTGGGAAGACAATCCTGATTTTTTGAAAAAACCCTTTCCATTGGCTGCGGAAATGTTGTATTATTATTAGCTTTATTGGAAATACGTAAAATAGCATTTTGGAGACTCAAAAGTGGCTAATACCGGCGATATTCGGAATATTATTCTTTTAGGGCACGGCGGCAGCGGAAAAACGTCTCTGGCAGAGGCGATGCTGCATAAAACCGGGGCGACAAACCGTCTCGGAAGCGTCGACGAAAAAACGAGCACCTGCGACTTCTACGACGAGGAAAAAGAACATCAACATTCGATTCAATCTGCGACGGTTCATGCCGAGCACGCAGGCAAGCTGATAAACATCATCGATACGCCGGGCTATCCGGATTTCATTGGGCCGTCCATCAAAGCGATACCGGCAGCCGAGACGGCAGTGCTGGTTATTAGTGCCGCTGCAGGCATTGAGACCAACACCCGCAAAATGGCGGAATTGGCCGCCAGGCTCGATATGCCGCGGATTATTGTCATAAATAAAATGGACGCCGACAATGTGATCTTTTCCGAATTGATAAACAATATTAAGGAAACTTTCGGCCAGCAATGCCGCTGCGCGAATCTATTCGCCGCGGACAAGGCATCCGTGATCGACTGCATCGAAAACGAGAGCGGCGAATCGTCTCTAATGGACGTCGCCCAGGCCCATACCGAGCTGATCGAAAGCGTTATCGAAGCTGACGATGAGCTGATGGAAAGCTACCTTGGCGGCGAGGAAATACCGGCCGGAAAAATCGCCTCCGTCTTCGTGGAGGCCCTGAAAACCGGGACGATCATCCCGATAGTTTTCACCAATGCCCGCCGGGAGGTGGGGATTCAGGAGCTTCTGGATATTATCGTAAAGTACACACCGTCACCTCTGCAGGCGAAACCCGTTCAGCTCAAGGACGGCGAGAACTTCACGGAACTCAAGGCCGACGCCGCCGGTCCGCTGGCTGGTGTGGTCTTTCGTGTGGGATACGATCCGCGATCGAATATGAAGTACTCCACTGTCCGAATCTTCAGCGGCACGATCAAGTCGGACACCAACATGCTGCGCAACAGCGAGAAGAAGGGCGTTCGTCCGGGCCATATTCTGAAGTCTCAGGGCGGCGAAAATAATCCCGTCGATGAGGGCGTCGCCGGTGACATTGTGACGCTGGCCAAAATCGAGGACCTGAAAATCGGCGACCTTGTGCACGACGGCAAAGTTTCCGGCAGGATCGAGCTGCCGGACGTGCCCGAGCCGATGTATTCATTGGCGCTCGAGCCGGCCACAAGAGGGGACGAGCAGAAAATCAGCTCCGCCCTTGAAAAATTATGCGAAGAGGATCCCTGCTTTAAGGTCACGCATGACCAGCAGACTAAGGAGCTGGTCGCAAGCGGCCTTGGCGATCTGCATCTGCGGGTTACGCTCGAAAAGATGAAAAACCACTTCAAGCTGTCGATCATGACGAAGGAGCCCAAGATTCCTTACCGTGAGACGATTACCGCCAAGGCCGAGGGCCACTACCGGCATAAAAAGCAGAGCGGCGGCGCTGGACAATTCGGCGAGGTTTACCTTCGTGTCGAGCCGGCCGAACGCAACTCGGACCCGCCGCTGCTGTATGGCTGGGACATCTTCGGCGGCTCAATCCCCGGACAGTATGAGCCGGCCGTTCTCAAGGGAATCAACGAGATCATGCAGAGCGGCATCGTCGCGGGTTTCCCGATGCAGGACATTGCCGTTTCCGTCTATGACGGAAAATATCACCCGGTCGACTCGAAAGAGGTCGCGTTCCGTGCCGCGGGCAAGGGTGCGTTCGTCGACGCTTTGCAGAAGGCAAAAGCCGTTCTGCTCGAACCGATCGTCAATATAGAAGTCACTATTCCCGCCGAGAACGTGGGCGATATTACAGGCGACCTGGCCTCCAAACGCGGCAGAGTCCAGGGCCAGGATGTGTTGCCCGGCAATTTCATCGTTATCATGGCGCAGGTTCCGCTCTCGGAAGTCACGCAGTACAACAGCCAGTTGAAAAGCGTGACCGGAGGCCGCGGCAGCTACTCGATGACGCTCAGCCATTACGAGCTGGTGCCCCCCAACGTCCAGCAGCAGATTGTCGCTCAATACGCGAAGAAAAAAGAGGAAGATTAGACTCGCGCAATATACAAAGGCCGGCTGCACGCAGGGAATCCGGCGTTCTTCGATTCTGTGGAGCGATTTGAAGTTCTGTATGTCTCTGGGTGGAAGATAATCGGCATATCATTTAAATACCGGTTGAAGTTTATGCCGGAGGTTTTCTCTCGTATGTTTAGCATTACAAATCTATAATGTTTACGATAAAACGAATTCAAACAAATGTTTTGGTCATCATTAGAATGCGATTTGATATAAAGCAGAAGTGGTGATGGAAGGAGCATGATAATGGCATACAGATATACTGCTTGCTCTTGCGGCTTAATAATTACGATAATCATGGGGATACTTTCGCTCTTTTTGCTGGAAGGCTGCGGCTCGAAGGGGACCCGCTTAATCGGCAGCGGTATGACTCCTAAAACCGGCCAGATATCAAAACAGGAGCTTGGGGAACAGCTTGATAAATTCCGGGAATTCTACAAGGCCGCGCTAAGACAGGTCGCAATCGAACTTAACGAGCGCGTGCCCAGCACGAGAACGGAAAAGACGACTCTGCAAATGAGGGCTCGCATGGTTCAGGGAATCAATGCAATGCTGGCCAATGACGATTCGATCGTGGCGTTCATTGAGACGTGGGCTCTGTGCACAAGATTCAGAATGTATCTTGAAGAAGGCGAGGGAAGCTCGCTCTTTGGAGATGCCCATGAGATAGCACTCACCGGTGCCAAACGTCTTGAAGCGGAAATTCAGCGTATCGGAGTTATTTTTCTCAAGGAAGATGTCTTCGAGGCGGCCCGCAAAAACGTGACCGAGTTTGCTCATAACAATCCCATTAAAGGTACGTTTTCGAATATAATCGTGTATGCGACCGAGGTTCAGAAGGACCGGCCGAATCCTTTCATGAGCGTGCTGAAGATTCCTATGACACCGTTCCGCGCCATAGAAGGAGTGGATCGGACGGCCACGGCGATACATCAGTTCAGTAATACGGCCGAACGTTTTTCCGATATAGTTGCCGAAATGCCCGAATCCACTCGCTGGCAGTTGCAACTGCTGCTGTTTGACCTCGAAGAGACAAACATGACCAAATCCT
>CAZHBL010000347.1:0-6101 GCA_964530105.1 uncultured Pirellulales bacterium
TTACAGGCTACGGCGAGAATATGCTGGATTATGATCACAATGTCAATCGGATTGGCATTGGTTTCATTTTGCGAGATTGGAATTGAATCCCGGCCATATTCTCTAATGGCTCCAACATCAACGCACAATTTTTCATTGGGACTGATTGCCATCGCCAGATAGCATAAGCAGGAAAACATGTCACTTCAATAGTGAGTACACTATTTTTGAGTCTGAGTATCGAGAGCTTGATTTTTCAATACAGACTCGATATACTATTAGACATAGGTTATGCAGCGTATCCGAGTAAGATTATATAGGAAATCCCGGCTTACGAGCGATTGCATGGTCTTCAATAATTTATTCGGAGGTGGTAAGATGAAGAGTTGTATGTTTGTCGTTGGGTTGAGTGTGCTTATCTGTGGCCCTTTGCAGGCAAACCTGGATTTCAGCATTAGCGAAGAAGCCCTGCTGAGCGACGAATTTGCTTCCCGGTCATGGGGGCCCGGCAATGTTTCTCGAATGGATGTGCAGGGGGAGGCTGTACAGTTCTCCTTTACATCTCTGGCCGGTAGCGGTACGGGGCTGAAGGACGACTATCCCGTGCAGGACTACGGACAGATACTGCCAAGCCATGGCAGCGGGGACTTCAGCATCTTTGACGGTTATTCCCTGTGGTTCAGCAATGTGGGCCAAACGGATGTCACAGTCAGTATCTTCGTCAATACGGGCTTCACAGGTCCCAGCGGCGTTCCCAGCTCCGACTGGACGAACGATACGTTTTGGCAATCGAACTGGCAGAATATCTCGCCGGGAGAATCGCTTGTGCTGCAGCTCGATTTTGACAATGCTCACCCATATAACATTTCCGACAACAAAGACCCTCACACGCACGGCATCGACGGCCAGTGGGCTGCGATCAATGCCTACGACCGGACCGAAATAAGCGCTATAGGCTTTGAAGTACTGGGTAACGGAGAAGCAACAATTCTGGTCGGCCCTTCGACAATTCCCGAGCCCGGCGCGTTGCTGCTATTTGGTCTGGGCGCTATGATAGTCTGCAGGAAGCGCCGATCCATATGACCTCGTAGCCGACATCCAAAATAGCAATCGGTCAGAGTTGATCCGGCACGTATCTCTTTGTATCCGATACACGTAGCGGCCAAACGGACCGGGCCTAAATCTTTAACATTTCGCCTTTAATTACCGACAATGCGAGAACAAGTAATGTCTTCTTCACATTCCGGCTCCTTTGACAGACAATACTATCGTATCATTCGCCGGCAATGGAACACATAAAACGGTGATTGTTTCTAATAACCAATAAAGAAATAATTTAGCCGGTCTTCATGGGTTCCTGAGCCGGCTAATCATTGCTGCTGTTATTTAATGACCGTTGGTTGACAAACTGCTCCTTTGAACGGAGTGACTCTTCCACAGCTCTTACAGGTATATTTCATCTCCGCCACCATAGGTGCACATACATGCCGAGGGTCGCCGGTCGTGGCGCCGCAATATTGGCAAATATATACCTGTTCGGCCTTAGCGGGCGAACAAAGGTGGGAGCGGGTTTTTGTGACCTTTCCACATACAGAACAGGTATAGACAGATGTTTTCTTTGCTTTTGCAGTCTTGGCTTTCTTCTTTTTCGTGGTCTTGGCCATAACAAATCTCCTTATCAATTTACGAAAACGACCTTTATCTCGTATTCTATTTAAGAGAAACAAGCCTGTCAAATATTTAATATCATAAACACAATTTTATATGGACGTGTAAATCCGAACACAAGATACGAATCTGGCAGCGAGTAAAGTTAAAAAGTCCAATCGTAATCCGAGCGAGAGAACTGTATTCCGTAGCAACAGGGAGCGCATGCACGTTTCAGGCCCTGCGAATACTGGTCAATGACAAGCTCGGTTCCTTAAGAGAGCTTCTGAGAGTTGCCCAGTACTGTCTGCGTCCCGGTGGCCGAATCGGCATAATCAATTTCCACAGCGGCGAAGACCGCCTCGTCAAGCAATCGTTTAGTGACGGCGTCAAAAATGGCATATACCAGTCAGCGGCCAAGGATGCAATCGTGCCGCAACGCACGGAAATCGCCTCAAATCCACGAAGCGCATCGGCCAAATTCCGCCGGGCGGCAAAGCCCGCCTGACGGGCCTGCCGCTTGAATAAAGAAATACAAAGAACTGTTAGAGACCGTCACAACCGACTGTGTTGCACTTCGCGTGTTAATCCACCATTCTCCGCTGAAGTGACATTATACGTGGCTGCCCGCTACAGAATTATCGGACAGTGTTCCATGTATCCTTTGCGTATTTTTCGCCGAAATCCGCGTTTTTCCGAATGCTTGGCGGACGTGCGTATCACACGCTGTAAATTTTGGCAACTATTCCTTTATGTCGGACTCTCCGAAGGACGACAATACTATTGGTTTTGATGCAGCAACACAGGCGAGGCATATACCGAATCCAGGCAATTTTATAGAGAGTATAAGCGATATGCTGGAATTGTTCGGGAATCATACATATCTGATTGGCGTGGATATGGGAGATGATGCCCTGACGCTGGTCCAGATGGCCAACGGCGTGGACGCCATCCGTCTGCTTGCGGCCGACAGCATCGAATACCCGCCGGACATCAAACCTGGCAGCGCTGCATGGCAAAGATGGGCCATCAAGGCTACAGCCGAATCGGTCGCGCACGGACGGTTCCATGGCAAAAAGGTGATAGCCGCGCTGCCTGCCGGTGAGGTGTTCATCGACACCATCCAGATGCCCAAAGCACCCAAGGACGAATTGCAGAATGCCATACTCAACCATTTGAAGCCCAAGCTCCGGATCAACCCGGAAGATGTGCTGATGGAGCACGTCAAGACCGACAGCGAGAACATCCTCGTTATGGCGACCGACAAAACAAAGCTCTACAGGCACCTGGCGATATACGAGAAGACCCGCCTCAAAGTCGCGTCCATCTCCGTCTGGCCGATGGCAGTCTTGAAGGCCTATACCCATCTCTGGGCCAGGCACCTCGGGCAGAATGACAAACCGGTTATGCTGCTCGATATCGGAAAGAGCTGTACAAACATCGTCATCTGCGACAGCGCGAATCTGTACTTCGCCCACTCGGCTCCGGTTGGGGTCAGGAATCTCGAGATCGACAGGATGGTCGATCTGCTCAACTCCGAGATGGACATGTGCCGGGCCAGGTTCAGATCGATCCACAAAGGGCCCCAGGTCAATCATGTCATTTTCGTATCCGGCCACGCCGTGGACAAGGACATCTACACCAAAATCGCAAAGTGCGCGCAGATGTCGGCGCAGATCGGTGACTGTCTCGATGCTGTCGGAGCTAATCTCTCCGACCAGGCCGGCCACGAAAACTATGCCCGGCACGCAAACTGGATCACCGCTATGGGACTTAGCCTGTCCTAAACCCGCTCAGCCTTCAGATACAGCCCAACATACCCGGCCAGATCCAGCGAGTATTTGTCCCCCTGATCTTTCAACAGCTCCAGATACAAATTTCCGGGAACAGCATACTTAATCCCACCCAATGTCTGCGCCCCAAAGCTCCGCAGTAATACACGACACCCGCTGTCCTCTATTAAAACCTGTCATTATCAAGCACAACTCATCGAAAAATGTACCGGATAACTTTAATTCCCCTACCCATGAATTGATTTTCTCCTTTAACTGTTATGCCGCCGTTTGTATAATCATCTTTATATGTGGAAATTAAATTTACAACCAATACACACCATGCAACATCCAACACTCCGATTAGGGAAATTCGGCTGGTTTATTCCCGTATGGTGTCTTGTCCTAATGGTTCATGGCTTCGGCTTGGCGGGTGAACTGGTCACACTTGCTAATGTCGCTGATCCGTGTCAGATCACTGCTGACGAGCCTATTGCGGCCGTGTTTTCGGCTGAAAATGCGGCTTGTTATCTCGACACAGCGGCACTTCACTGGCAGAAGTCGCATAATTGCGCATCATGTCATGGGAACATGGGCTATATGTTTGCCCGGCCCGCCCTGAGTTCGGTTTTGAAAGATTCAGGAGAGGTTCGTGGGCTGTACGAGGAGTATGTCACCAAACGCTGGAAGGAGCAGCCCCCACAGGATGCGCAGGAAATCGTGGTTGTCGCTTCCGGACTTGCCTTCAATGATTTACAGACCACGGGCCGGCTGCAACCGGTTACACGTCAGGCTCTCCGGGTGATGTGGGACTCCCAGCGAGAAGATGGAGGCTGGACCTGGCATAAGGCCGGTTATCCCCCGACAGAATCCGACGAGCACTACGGCGTCACACTCGCAGCTCTGATCACGGGAATTGCCCCGGATCGATATGTCGAGACGGAAGAAGCACGCCGGGGCCTTGAGAAAATACGTATGTTCTTGAAGAATAACCCGCCGTTATCGTTACATCATCGGGCGATGATCGCCTGGGCATCGTGTTATGTCAGTGATTTGATGAACGATCAACAGCGAGCGAAGACACTCGACGAGCTGCTTACACTTCAACGTCCCGTTGGAGGATGGTCCACGCCAGGTCTGCTGGCGGACTGGAAGGACCTCAAGCGATTAGACGGCAAGCCACACGATACAAAGACCTGCGACGCCTACGCCACCGGTTTTGCGATCATTGTTGCCCGCGAATTGGGCGTGTCGAGCGATGATCCTCGGCTGCGGCGCGGCATCGACTGGTTGTTGAGCAGCCAGCGAGTCAGTGGAAAGTGGTTTTGCCGTTCACCCGCCAAGGACAGCCGGCATTACTTTTCGGATTTAGGTAGTGCCTTTGCCATCCTGGCACTCCAATCTTGTGATAGGCTTCCCGGCTGGCCACTATCAAAACCTGTCATTAGCAAGCACAACTCATCAAAAAATATACCCCCTATGGGCAGGCCCCTATGGGGCAAGCAGACAACTTTAATTCCCCCAGTGAAAGGGAGAAATAAGTAAGGCGTCCCCCGATTTCGACAATCGCCTCTCGGAATCGAGAATCGCTTCACGAGATCAGCGAATTAGTGAATTGGTCCAATGCACGCTTCACGCTTCATGAGGGACGAATTAAAATGCTTCGGGGAGGATTTTTCTTGCTGCGTTTCGTAAGTAGGCCGAGATCTGCCTTTCGGAATCCATGCCGAGGACTTTTCTGGCTACTTTGTTGCAGTCTTCCATTGTGACTGAGCGGATAATCTGTTTTATCTCCGGGATCATCGGCGATGCAATAGATATCGTTCGGACTCCCATCCCCATCAGCAGCATAATATATTCCGGCTCGGAAGCCATCTCGCCGCACACGCTCAGGTCGATTTGTGCTTTGTGCGCATCCTGAATGACGTTCCTGATGAGTCGCAGCACCGCAGGATCCACCGTCGAATACAACATGGAGACCAATTCGTTGCCCCTGTCAACAGCTAAGGTATATTGAGTGAGGTCGTTCGTTCCTATACTGAAAAAGTTCACGTCCATGGCCAGCGAATAAGCTGTCAAAGCCGCCGACGGCGTCTCAATCATTATGCCTACCGGAATGTCTCTGTTGTACGGGATGGATTCGTCATCGAGGTCTTCCATAACATCGCGCAGGATCATCTTTGCCTGCATCAACTCCTGGCGATTCGTGATCAGCGGGAACATAATCTTAACCTTGCCGAGAACGGACACTCGCAAAATAGCACGCAACTGCTTCTTGAACATCGTAAGGTTCTGCAGGCAGAACCTTATAGACCGCAGCCCCAAAAACGGGTTGGGCTCAGGAGCCAATCGCCTGCTTTGGGTATATTTGTCGGCGCCAAGGTCCAAAGTTCTTATGACAACCGGCTTGTCGGCGAAGACCCGAACCGTCTCGGCATAAGCCTCATATTGGTCTTGTTCCGTTGGCTCCCTATCGGTATTAAGATACAGAAACTCGGTCCGATACAGACCTATGCCGGCGCCTCCCTTTTCCAGAACTACCTCGGCCTCATTCGGAAACTCAATATTACCGAGCAGCGTGATTTCAATACCATCGCGGGTCACAGCAGGCTTTTGTCTTATCGCATCAAGCCTGTGCCCAAGATCCGTAAATTCCCTCGAATACTCCTCGTACTGCCGAATCGTCTGCTGGTCCGGATTGAC
>CAZHBL010000348.1:0-6057 GCA_964530105.1 uncultured Pirellulales bacterium
GCCGTGATCATAATGAATCCGCAAAAGTAACCGCGTTCGGACCCACTGAGGACATGAAATGCGATGGTTTCGGTTTGCATTGCTAATTCTTGCTGTGACTGTTCTGCAAAAGGGTTTGTTGGCGCGTTGGAGCAGCAAACCTGATTTACTGGTCATCTTTTTAGTATTCTTTGCGATTTACTACAATACCTCGGATGCAATCATCAGCTCTTTCACAATAGGTTTTGCCGCCGATCTCGTTGGCTCGCCAATGCCGATGGGCCCGCAAATGATTAGTTTCGGCCTTTTCGGCACGCTGCTGGCATATCTGCATCGCGTGATAGCGATTAAAAGGATGCCCTACCAGGCTCTTGCGATTTTTGCTACCTCGATTCTAACCGGCTTTCTGACTCACTTGCTGGCATATATCACAAAGGGCGAGCCGGTTGCGGCAAATATCTACGCCGTTGTTTTCGTAACATCTTTGTACTCGAGCATTGTGGGGCCGTTTTTATTCCTGCCCTCAGCCTGGTGGATGCGAATAAAAATTAATCGATTCGGTCGACGCTGACAATGGTGTGCTGCAAATGGCATTGAGTGAACCGCCGATATACATGAACCGTAGGAATAACGACTAAGAATTAACGGCCGAATATGTACAACAGGCGAGTCAAAATATTTGTGATATTCAGCTTGCTGCTTCTGGCGGTCTATGTGATCCGCCTGGCACAGATGCAGTTGCTGACCGCCTCCTCCGTCCAGCATGAAATCGCAGAATTAAAGCAGCAAAGGGGCCAGTCCAGACAGCTTCAGACCATCAGGGGCAGAATACTCGACCGCAACGGCAAAGTATTAGCCATGGATGAGGCCCGATTCTGGGTGCATATCAATTACGATCTAAGCTCTTTCCTGGATGAACGTGTTCGCAAGTCGATGCTCGCCGGGGCTTCTGCCAGACGCGATGCGGATGTCGCGGTGCCCAAAGTCGACGAGGAAATACACGAAAAGCTTGAGGATTTACAGCTCATAATTGAGAAATGCTCGCAATTCAAGGCAGTAGAACCGTCGGTGATATGGAACGAAATACAAAAAATAAACGACTATGTCTGGGGCCAGCGAATGTTCCAGGCCTGGCGGAAAAACTTCCCGAAATCCGAAGTCTTTGAAAAATATGACAGCAGAGTCAGCATCCCGCTTGCTGAAGCAATCGCTGATTTTAAGGCAAAGGAGCCGGACCCGAACATAAGGGGCGAGCTTGCGAGTAAAATTGACATTCTGGAAATGCACCAGGACTGGCCGCTGCTGGAATTGAAAACCGACGATGATGTTTTCGCCGCCCAGTTGGAATTCATGGATACGGAAGGGCTGCAGATTTTGCCGAAGGGCCACCGGTTCTATCCCTACGGTTCCGTTGCCGCCCAGACAATCGGCTGGGTCGGTCCGGCGACGCAACAACAGGATAAGGAGCTTTTCGCGGACGATGAATTGCTGAGCTATTTGGAAGGGGAGGTATGCGGGCGGGAGGATGGAGTCGAGTATGTCTGCGAGACCGTCCTTCGAGGCAAACGAGGCGAGCTAAGCCACGACATAGACGGTCAGCTCACAAGCCGTACTGAAACTAAGTTCGGTGATGATGTTAAGCTAACCCTGGACATTGAGCTGCAGCAAAGAATAGAAAACTACTTAAGCGGCTACCCGCACGACCCGAATTGCGGACCCGGGATGTCGGCCGTTGTAATTGAAGTAGGTACCGGTGACATACTTGCATTGGTTTCACTGCCGCTTTATGATTTGAATCGAGCCAGGTACGACTATAGTGATTTGGTTGGCGATAGCAATCATCCGCTTATTAATCGCGCGATTAATAAACAGTACCCGCCCGGCTCGGTCGTCAAACCGGTGATACTTATCGCGGGTCTTGAAACGGGTAATGTCAGACCGGATGAGATTATAAGCTGTCCGCATGAAGCCGCACCATTTGGCTGGCCGAACTGCCTGCAATTTCATCGATATAATAGCTGTCACGACTGGAAATGGCAGGGACAGGGCAGCAATATCGCTCGCAACGCAATTAGGGGAAGCTGTAATATTTATTTTTCCCGCCTGGCTGATAGAATCGAGCCTCCGGTTTTGCAGCAATGGCTCTTTAAATTCGGTTACGGACACGATGTCCTTTTTCTGCCGGACTCGCTTATCGATGCGGCTAAAACCGACGTTGTCAGGAATTTTAACCAGGCATCCGGAATAATCTCAAGCACAAATCCAGAACAGAAAGTTCATCGTTTTGAGGATGTAGCACCGCTGAGACAGAGCGACAGAAGATGGTTCGGTATCGGCCAGGGCAATCTGCGAGTCACACCTCTACAGGTCGCAAATTCAATGGCCGCTATAGCTCGGGGCGGAATCTTCAAGCAGCCGAGGTTAATACGAGAATCTGGAAATTCTGAGGGTGAGGACTTGGGTATTTCACTCGATACTCTGGCAGTAATATATGATGGTATGAGTGCCGTTGTCAACGAGACCGGCGGAACGGCTTACACTCAATTCGAACCGTTCCTGGCGATACTCGCCTCCGAGGATGTGAAGGTTTACGGCAAAACCGGCTCGACGGAAAGGCCCGAGCATGCCTGGTTCGGAGGTTTCGCCCAGGACAGCACGGCACGCAAAATCGCAATTGCCATCGTCGTCGAAGGCGGCCAGCACGGCTCAAGCGACGCCGCACCCCTGGCCCGTGGCATAATCCAGTTCTGCATCGAAGCTGGATATCTCGGCAAATCCATCCTGGCAAATCGTCCCGCGTTCGGCGTTCCGCGGACCTCGACGCAGACCTATGGACTCCTTACTGAGAACACAGCACACAGTACGCAGAACGAATAGGCTTCCGACATGTCTCGTCAGTCGAAATATGCGAGCAGTTCGTCCCGCCGGTAGTACTCGAACATCTTCGCTATCTGTTCCGGAAGAATCTTCGTAATCGACAGCTCCGGCAGGTCACTTTCCTCGAAGAACGCCACCTGCTCTGTTTCGGAGCTTGTCGTCGCCAGGCCTGACGTAATTTCACAAATGAAGAACAGCTTATAAATATGATAATGCATCAGGGGCTTGTGCGGGTGCTTGTCCCGGTCATATATGGCCGCCAAACGCTGCGCTTTGACATGAAATCCCGACTCCTCCCACACCTCCCGCTCCACGCTCTCCGAGGGGCTTTCTCCGACGTCGGCCCATCCTCCCGGCAGCGCCCACCTGCCATCCGAACGTTCTTTTACGAGCAGTATCTTGCCGTCTTTAAACACAGCACCCCGCACATCCACCTTTGGCGTGGCATAATCCTTCTCACGTGAGAACAAGTCCAGCACGTCCTCGACCTTAGCGCCGGCTTTCTCGGCCAGCATTTCGGCCGCAATGTGCCGTATCTGTTCGTATCGTTCCCGGTCGAACGGATCCCGCGCATACGTCAATCCGTTCTGAGACAGCGCCTGTAATTGCTTAGCCCACTCCAGCCACTTTGACTCCATTTTCTAATCCCGACAGTTAAACTTATACAAAGAAACTATTGCAAATTGACCACCCACCAATCATAATCGACATCTAATGGACGAACAAGAGGAAAACAAGTTGGGACCAAAAGTCTCCTGGTAGGCGATATCAAGGTTTGAAGGAGGAATTCAAATGCACTGCCCAAAATGCGGAATACAAAATCCTGACAATGTGCAAGTGTGCAACTCCTGTAATTCGAAACTGCCGAATACTCCAGCAGGCACCGACAAGTTAATTCCAAAAACGAGCAGCTTAGCCATCGTGGCGTTTGTGCTCGGAATCCTGAGTCTTTTCACATGCGGTCTTACTGTAATACCGGCAATTGTTCTGGGTATTGTCAGTTTCGTCATAATAGAAAAGAGCGGCGGCAAACTCACTGGAACGCCCTTTGCCATCCTCGGTGTCGTCGTCCCTGTGCTCATATTCTTCGTGCTGCTGTGGCCAATGTTGCTCAATATAAGGCAGAAGGCGTTTCGAATGATCTGCGGCACTAACTTGGCCGAGATTGGTATGTCGATGTTAACTTATGCTAATGATTATGATGGTAAATTCCCCCGTTCTGGTGGCGCCAATAGCCGCTGGGCTAAGGCAATTCCGGACTGGAAGGCTCAAAATCGGTTCGTTGCATACGGTCTGGCAGCCGACGGAAGCGGTGGGCAGGGAAGCATAACATCCTGCTTCTACCTTTTGATTAAGTATAGCTACCCGCCTGCACCAAGGGCGTTTGTCTGCAAAGGGGATGCTGGGGTGACAGTCTTTAATCCCGCTAAGGAGGGCGTGAGTGGTCAGGAACGGATTGATTTTTGGGATTTTGGCCCGCAGCCGTCGAAGCATTGCAGCTACTCTTATCATATACCATTTAGTCAATATGCTCTAACCAAAGAGAGCGATCCCGGGATGGCTATTGTCGCCGACAGGAATCCCTGGCAGAATGCTCCCGCGGTACCAGCTAAACCCTTCCCCGGCAATTATTATCCCGACGGCGGCAGAGAAGCAATAAGGGCCGGCAATGCCGTTACGCACCAGGGATATGTACAGAACGTGTTGTTCGTGGATTTCCACGTCGGCCAGGAAGAACGCTCGTTCTGTGGTATTAACGATGACAATATATACACGTTTTGGGACGGCGGAGACATTAGAATAGGCGCCACGCCGGCGATTGGGAGTGAGCCGATGGATAGATTGGATTCGCTGTTAGTGCACGATGGATCTTAGCCAGGTCGAAGAACCTTGATTCTCACAAATGCCATTGCACCTCAAAGCGTTTATCGCGTTGAAGTTGCCGGCAGATACAATAATCGGGCAAAAGCAATTTTCAGTTTCTCATACAACACTGTTAAGTTCCAAAGAAAGTGTTGAAAAATCACCATCCGTAAACCATAATTAACTCGCAATGGATGAGCCTGTTCAAACAAAGATAAGCAAGCTGGCGATTCTCTCGCTAGTGTTAGGGATTTTGAGTTTGTTTCTCTTTGTGCTGGCCGGGATACCGGCGATAGTAATCGGGATTATGAGTATCCTCAAAATCCGACGAAGCAACGGCACACTCAAAGGCAAGTATATCGCACTGGCAGGAATGAATATATCCATCCTTTTTATGTGTGCCTTTTACCTGTTTTGGAACATTGATACACCGCCAATACCAAATGATTACACGATTGCAGACCTTCGCTCCGCCCCGGCACAATACGCCGAGAGTTTTGAGCTTCTCAAAACATTGGTAGATGAGCAACACGATTCTTCCGGCGTCCCCGCTATAGAACTGACGAACAGTGATACGAAAATGATTGCTGAAATAAAAAAGATCATGGAAAAAGGAACAACATCGGAAATAGCCAAAGCCATCAGCTACTATGCCGAAGAAATAAAGCAGATATGGGCCGATAACGAAAGAGCCAGGGACATAATCCATCACCTCAATGAATTTCCTGAGATAGCCGACCTTACCGAACTAAATGCGAATTTAGAAATCCTGCCCGTGGTCAAATTTATAGATTTTGTCCGCTTCTACCAAGTCTATACACATTTGAAAATCGAACAACGTGATATCCAGACTTTCACGGCCGAACTTATCGAGCTGGACTCAGTATGCAGGAAGTTAAGTGTAAATGCAAGGATGTTAGTTCCTAAATTAGCTTATCTTATATGTATTAATGAGAACGTTCTTACGGCCGATGCCATTGTGAATGATAAGCAGACTCCGATGAGCACGATAGAACTGATAACGGGGCACTTCACACCTCTGACGGACGAACAGACATCACTTCGTAATAGCATACTGTCGGAGTATCTTTCCATAAAGAGTGTGCTCTCTGAGATATCCGAACAAATTGCTACAGAAAAGATTTTACCACTTAAAAAGAATTCTACACTAAGGCTATTGCGAAATTCCTACGATAGCTGGCTGGATGCTGAGCGAGGAAGGCAAAACGTCGCTGAAACTAAATTCTCGGTTTGGCCTGATATTTACCCTTTTAAAGAGCCATACACGAATGGCACTGACATAGTGTTAAGCTCCTATCAAAGCAGCCCTTAACTCAA
>CAZHBL010000349.1:0-1860 GCA_964530105.1 uncultured Pirellulales bacterium
ATTTTCGCCCGAACGAGTGTTAAATCGTTCACTCTTTTGATCTCCCTGGACGAGCATGAATTCTGTCAGGTAGTCGAGCAGCAGTTTTTCGTTCTTCCCCACAAGTTTACGCTGATCGTTCTGACCTAACAGGGTTATTTTACAATAATAAGGATCTTCAGCCTGGGGGAGAGATTTAAATACCTGTTCAATTCCTTCGAACCACTGCTTATAGGGTTCGGGCAGGATCATCCCGCGCAGACGATTAAATTGCTCATCTATTTTATCAGATCCCGTCTTGGCACCGGCTCCTATCGTTCCCTGAGCAAAAACCTCCTGCAAACGAACGTTATTCAAACACAACCAGGCTTCACTAAGCTCTTTTTGAGTCAGGTCAGTCTTGCTGTCTCGTTCCAGGGGAAACTTGCCTGCGAACTGTGTTCTTAAATTTTCAAAGCCTACTTTACCCTGATCCTGTACGTTGCCGGACAGCATGCTTAGTAATTTTATCGTAAATTCAGTCCAATACATATCCACAAATTCAGCCGACGACTCGTAGGCAAAAGGTGCATAATCCTCAAGGTAATCGGCAGGGGTTACCCTCAACAGCTCCATCCTGCTAGCCGTTAAATTATCACCTAATCCTCTCCAATTTGTGAGCACCGCTCTGCATTCACTATAGAACTTGTCATATTTACGGCTGTCCCTGACTTTGTCCAAATTAGCATCAAAAAGCTTAATCCGCTGTTCCCCTTCCGGAACATACGGCCTTAGAGGTTTAACAGCATTTTCAAGGAGCACGCCAAGACCGCCGACCAGCTCATCGAATACATTTCTTACAATCAAACTCTTAAATTCCTCCGAATCCCGCTCAACGCTCCTTCTAACCACAGATTCAGGTACCGTGCCGAGCCAGTATTCGAAGTAGAGCTTTGGATATTCCATATAAACATCGTTTGCGTCCATGAATTCTTTTTGAAGGCGTGTCTCTTTAGGTAGACGCTGTAACGTATCTCTCAGAGTCTTCCAGCCGCCAAGAACATCTTCTGCGATTTTCGGATCATAGTTGGGGTTTCTCAAATCAGAGGGAATCAGGTCGGGCCAATCCCATTTTCCTTGTTTTGCTACGAAATCCCCAACCTCTTTAATGCTCTTGGGAGCCGTCTGCAAGCTCGATTCGACAACAGAATACAAACTCCTTTGCCGAGGTAATTCAAGAGCAAGCCCACAAATGTCGGCGGCTTGCTTAAAACGGTACACGGTGGGGCCAAAGGCCAATAGCCCGCTAATACTATTGCGCGCCTCTTCAACGCCTTCGTTCACTTTTTGGATCGCCAACCGAACCTCATTAAGGGCATAGGGTTTGATTTCCACAAATTGCTCATTGCACTTCGAATACATTTGGAAACGTACTTCGTACAGTCGGTTATCTTCCCGAACCGGGGTATAGAATCTTTGGTCAATCAGTTTCAATTCTTCTGCAAACTTACTATTGACCAATCTACCTGATATTTCACCATAAACTGCTTCGAGCTTTGTACGCATTCTTCCAAGGAAATTGTTTTTTATCGCCTTGTCCGTCCTGAGTTCGCTAAGCAAGAGTTGATAGTGATCGTTTACATCCTGGAGCGTTTCCGTGGCAACAGTGGCCCAGGATTTTTCAAGCGATGGAGGATTATTCAGACTTCCGCTTAAAGTCCGGATATTCTGCCTGGCCGTATCCAGACTTTTATAGTACTTTCCCCAATCGGCTACGAATTTATTCCAGCTATCCTCTGCATAAGACTTAGCCGATTCGGCGCCAAAGCGGTCCTGCAGAGCCAAGATATTCTTTTCCGCGGCATCAAATTCTTCGAAAGCACTTCTGAGCTTCTCAATAGT
>CAZHBL010000349.1:1960-3395 GCA_964530105.1 uncultured Pirellulales bacterium
CGGCAGCCGAGATCATGACCACGGCCTTGCGGCGAAGATGCTGTTTCTTTGTATTAGTGGCATACGTAACGAGGCCTTTCTCGCGAAAGACCTTTTTAATAAAGAGGTCTCGAAGAAAGTATGCCCTGTCACGTTCCCATACCCTGCCGTCCGGGAGGGTATCAACCGAAACCCCAAGCGATTCGGCGAGGTCTTCATCTAAAGCTGAACCTTCCCGCATGGAAGATGTAAAATAAATGCCCCTGAAAAATAACGGCTTGCCGGACCACTGGCTGCCGACACTGAATATCAATTCCAGATACCGGGCCATTCGCGGCGCTATCATCGCCAGGCTTTGAGGGAAGGCATACAATGTATCAGTTGTACGTATCTTCTCAATACCCGGCTCCTCGGATTCAGATACTATCTCCTGCAGCAGTGCAAGTCTGCGCCGGAAAAGACGTGTCTGTATAGTCTTCAAATGCTGATCGACGAAGTCCGGATTGTATGGCTCATCGAGCGGGGCCGGATTAGACCACCCAAGAATCTGGTGCTGAAGCTGCGGATCATCGAGGTTGTCGAAGAAATCACGAAAACCATTGATCAGGTCGCTCTTTGTGACGACCACAAATACGGGAAAACGGACATCCAGAACTCGCTGGATGGCGTCAAACTGCCGTGCAATTTTGGAGGCCTTCTGCTCGATCTCATCGGCTGTATCCTTGATGAGGCTATCAGCGGGTATTACGAGAAACACGCCGTTAACCGGGCAACGCGGCCGATACCTCTTAAGAAGCTTTAGGAATTCCTTCCATTCACCCGAACCGCCCGTTTCGACTTCTTCAAACATCAGTCGCCCGGCCGTATCGAGAATAACGGCATGATCCGTAAACCACCAGTTCATATTAAGGGTGCCGCCGGCCCCTTGAAACTGGTCCTGCAGGCCCGGCGGGAAACCAACGTTACAGTGACGCACGGCCTCTGTCTTGCCCGATCCCGGCTCACCCACAATCATATACCAGGGAAAGTTGTAGAGGCTTTTGCCGGCAGCCTGAAACTTCGTGATCCCCTCTTCGAATTTTTTCCTCAACTCATCCAGCCGTGCGAGATGTGCAGCCTCGCTGATTCCCTGCGGTGCAGCCGAAGCATTCTCGATAACGCCATGTTCCATCGGAGCGGCCTTGCGCTTCTTCAGCCACTTCAGAAGACGCCAGTAGAGTAGAAGAATCAGGACAACAACTGCAAGTCCGATGAATATTATCCATAGCACCCTCGATGGTACTAATAACAGCATCGCCGCCAAAATGCTGCCGCCTGCAATGACTGAAAGCCCAATCTTGAAAGGCGTTGGAAGATTCTTGTAAACTGAAATTCCAGGCACCATATTATTTACATATCCTCCTAACTAACTGGCATTATCATTCGTCGGCTCAATAACAGAAGGCAATTTCTCCTG
>CAZHBL010000349.1:3495-6042 GCA_964530105.1 uncultured Pirellulales bacterium
AGCAAAGCTCAGGCTGCTCTCTTTAATCATAAAGTCTATACAGAAAATAAGGGGCAATTCAACTTTTTCGAATTGAACAGTCAAATCGGCGCTGGCAGAAGCGTTTGCCTTTATCTCGCTGAATATTCTTTTAATGTCGTTTCGCACCTGATCCATTTCCATGGTGCAATCCATTCGCGATGATCGACGCAGCCGACACACATATTGGAAGAGCGGCTCACACAATTCAAGTAGAGTCATTTACTGTGCCTCCGTATCAGGAACAGTCATATATAGCGTGATTTCAAAGTCAGAAGTCTCAACACCAGGCCACCGCACAGCGATTGTTTTCTCCTGCTGAATTCTCTCCCAGAGCCGGGCGCTTTCGCCGCGCATTACACGAAAATAATGAAGGCCTACCTGGGCCGGCAGTTCAACCGGAGGATACAATTCCTGGGCAAGCTGCACCCCGAAGATTCGCTGGTTTGCAAGACTTTGCGGCATCATTTTGAATTTATCACGATCTAAAACAAGTTTAGCCAATTCCGAAGGATCCTGCTTCGTCTTGATAGCAAGGAAATATTCATTAGGTAACGATAACGCTTCATCAGTGAGTGTAGTGGTAAAGATTTTCTGCTCATGGTCTATAGTAAACGGTATCTTGAGATACCTGGCCCTTACAACGCCTTTGAGCAATCCACGAATGCGAGTGGAAAGCTCGTTGAAAGCAACTGCCAGATTGTCATGATCGTATCTAACAACTTCATACTGGTCGCGGTCAGGGCGTAAGGCGGCAAGTTCGGCAAGTAGCTGCCTCAGCATTAAATACATTTGGAACGGGGCGACTCTGCTGGAGATACTAATAAGAGAACCAAGCTGAGAACTGAAGCGATTAAGCGTTCTAAGACGAAGCATTTGTTCGAATTGAACGCCTCGCATATTCTCAATACTAAATCCGCCACGGTTAATTTGGACGACCAGTTCATTCCGACTGGCCATGACCTGACTGGTTAAATCGTGAAGGAGATCTCTAAGTACGGATGAGCCGCCAACCACAAAACATGGGGGTATGTATGTCGGATCTCGCCGAGGCAATCCAATATCCTCACCAGCGGCGCGAGTGATTTTCAACAAAGGCAATATTTCGAGATCTGAGGGGTCGTCATTTTCAAGCAACAATCTGGCATTTATCTGACGAATCTGGACCGGCTGCGGGTTTTCACCTGTATTTTCGTCCGTTTTTTCAATCTCAGTAACTATATATGTGCGTTTGGCGCGCCAATCCTGATCATCCCCCTTTTCAATAACATTGCCACGTGAAGCGTACCATACCGGCACGCCAATACTGATGGTCAATGCACCGCTTGTAGATGCAAATGCCTGTTTTATGTCAAGCGAGGGGAGATTCGTATTGTCAGGAACGTTCACTTCCAGCCCGCTCGGCATTATAATTCGGAGCCGGTCGAAGGAAACTCTCATATTTTCCAGTTGATCATCAGATATTTTCGCCTCCATCAGACCATAGGGATAGCTCCAAAACATTCGAGACTGCCTTGTGAACTTCTCGACAATATTTCTTTGCATGATCTGAAGGTGATGAGGCTGGAGAAAGAGACCCTCACACCAATGAATTTCGCCTTCTATAGCCATACGATACTCCCCTGTATTGACGTCACTACCCCATTCCTTTTGTCAAAGATTCCACGTAATCAACAATGGCCTTTCTTATTTCCATTTCTATGGAGTCTTCATTTAACGTCTCGGCCAGCTCTTTATATTTTTTCCAGCATTTCACATCATGGCTGACAAAAACGCTTCCGGGTTCCATTTTCACCAAAGCTTCAATCTCTAACGGTAAAAACCTGGCGAGATGACGTTTAGCAAACTGGCCACCTGCGCGGCTAACTGCACTGGTCATTGCCGCAATAAGTCGCTGTAACATTTTGAGATCATCATCAACCTGATTAACAGATACCTCGGCGTCGCCACTTAAAAACTGCCCTATTTTTTTCGTTAGAGCACCCTGCGGACGAACAGCAGACCGCGGTGACAGTTGACGCCAAGTGTTCCATACCAATGGTTCGAGCTTCAAAACAAAATCAATAAGTGTCGCATTGAGTTCGGAGATTTGGCCGGCACTAATACAGCAATCATCCCTAACCTTGAATTTTTGCTTCAGTTTTTGATCCAATTCTATGGAATTGCCCTGCCGGGCTTTTGGTCTCAATCCAGCCTCTTGCAGGCTTTTATCGACAAAATCCTTTTGGTCATCCGAAAGCGTCGGGGCTATTTCCAGGAGACTTCGAACTAAAAATTCGACATTTTTAAGCTCTGACTCATCAACTGTCGGAGGACTTTCGACCGTCGTTTCTGTCGATATAGCCTGAGTAATAAAACTGCCGGCAGGAAACTTCTCTAATAATCTGCCCAGGAATTCATTACGCTCATCAGGCAAGACGCCCTTTAACGCCTTTTCAATCTCCTCGCAGAGATAGGCCGTTCTCGTCTGTTCGCTCTCATCTGCAAAGTCAACTTGTATCAGACGAAGCCGATTTGCAGTCTCAAGTA
>CAZHBL010000350.1:0-6021 GCA_964530105.1 uncultured Pirellulales bacterium
TGTCTACAATTTTGTAGATTTTCGCATCAAACGCGCAGGTAGCTCCAATTATGGGAGGCGTTGTTTTTTAAACTCCTGCAAAAAACAAACAAATACTAATGTCTAAATCCTAAATTCTAAACAAATCCTAATTACCTAAATTCAAATGCTCAAAACAACCTTAAGCAGGTATATGAAAGCCGAAATGTTTGGATCATTTTCTAATTTGGATTCTGATATTGTTTCGGATTTAGAGCTTAGTGCTTAGAAATTCACCCGGCGGAGGGTAGAAGATCAGCAACTTCTTTGCAAAAATCCGGGATTGGCTTGAGGGCCTTGTCATCCAGCCGGTGCTTTTGTATCGGTGGCTGCGCTACGGCTACACTTTCCGCCGGATTCGCATGGCACAGCCCAGGTATGCCATCGTGGATCCGGCTGATTATAAGCGGTTCAAAGGATACGAATGGATTGCAAGGAAAGGAACAAGCTGCTTCTATGCGCAAATGCTTGAGCCAAACGTCATAACATCAAAAAAGGTGCTGCAAATGCACCAGATGATTCTCGAAGCACCGAAGGGAATGGTGGTCGATCATATTAATATCGATGGCATGGACAACAGGAGTGCAAACCTGCGAGCAGCCACAAGAGCACAGAACTCGCGCAACAGGAAGAAATTCTCCACGCCATGCAGTTCTAAATATAAAGGCGTTTCGTGGCATAAGAGTTCCCTCAAATGGCAGACGAGAATAATATTTGAGAAAAGAACAATACATCTCGGCACCTTCAAAAACGAAATCGACGCGGCCAAAGCCTACGATGAAGCGGCTAAAAAGTACCACGGCGAGTTTGCATGTCTGAATTTCCCGGAATAACTCTCCATTTATTATTTATGATTTATGATTTTAACAAAATGCAAGATACGAGATGCAAGATACGAGAAACGCAACTAATTGTCTTTGACTTAAACGCCGCGGTCAGTTAACCTTCGGCGGATATGAAAAGAATGCTTACATCCTGTTTTGGTCTCGGCCGGCTACCGATTGCCCCGGGGACGTGGGGCTCGCTGCCGCCGGTGATTATTTTCGGCCTGCTGAGCTGGTTCGGCGCATCGCCCGCGATGATAACAAATGTAATGGCTGGTTTAATTCTGGCGGGCAGCGTCGTTTGCGTACAATTCGCCCCGGCGGCAATTGCCGCGACGGGCAAAAACGATCCTGGCGAAGTTGTCGCCGACGAATTCGCCGGCCAGGCGGTAACGTTTTTATTCAGCCCGTTTTTGGCTATGGGAACAGCGTCGCCGCGGCAAATCCTGATAACGGCGTTTACAGGCTTTGTGCTGTTTCGGTTATTCGATATTTCCAAGCCCTGGCCGATACGCAAGCTGGAAAAGTATCCCGCCGGCTGGGGGATTCTCGCCGACGATTTGCTGGCCGGCGTGTTTGCGTGGATCGTCTTGCAGATTTGCATCAGGTTTTTTATTGTTTAGGTTAGAAAGCAGGGATGTCGAAAGAATATTCTGTTGAGGTTTGCCGGGAGCTGGAGGCCGGATTTCATGCCGCCAGGCTGCATCGGCCGATGCGAATCAGCCGCTACGACGCGGGCACGGAGCTTACTTACGACGTGAGCAGTGTAGGCCGGGCCGATACGTTGAAGGTGCATCTGCTCGTAGAAAAGTTCGTGGGCGGAGGCTTTGCCGGGCAGGTGTACCGGGTGAAAGTAACGGGGATCGAGGGAACGATAGATGGGCTTGAAGTCGGCAAAGTCTATGCGATAAAGATTCTCATCCCGCCATCGGGATTCTCGCGCCTTTTTCGTAATTTGCTTTATTGGATTGGCTTCCAGGGGCCGTTTCAGCTACAGGTCAACCCGGCGGCGGCGCGGGCCGGGGCGCTCTGGCAGAAACTCATCCGGCGGGGAGCGAAGATTCGGTTCGGCGATGAAAACGCCGTTGTGGATATTTATGGTACATTCGTGGACGATAAGCAGGGAAGCTGCGGGGAATTGAGGGAGTGGATCGAGGGACGGACATGGCGGTTGGAAGTTGACGACCGGCTGGACCTGCTCAAGAAATGGCTGCGAGGCAAGAAAGTCGATGAACAACAGGTCGGCTCGCCGGAATACCGCGCGAAGCGAAAGTTTATGGGGGAATTTGTCGGGCTTCTGCATGATATGGGGGCGTATGAGTTCGCCCGGCAGTATGAGTGGTCGACGTGTAAGAGTCAGCCGAACGCGCTGAAGCGGCAGGGAACGGATAACGACCCGTCCGGCGGTTTGGTGGCGGTGGATTTTCGGGCCGGGCTTGCCCTGCTGCCTTTTCTGCCGATGAGCCCGGGCGATTTTAAGCTTATCGTTAAAGGTCTGATGCGCGGCTCGCTCGTGCAGTTCGACCGGGGCAATCTCAAAAAGCTGGAAGCTTTTGTGCAGTCGCACGGCGAGGAATTTGCCGGGATGCACAAGATGCTGGATGATTTGAAAATCGCCGAACAAATTTATCGAGACTCAGTGCCAGACGTCGCGCACAATCATGTACGCTTGTTCTACAGTGGAAAACTTTGGTCGACGATGCTGGATAGCGCGGTCACCGGGTGGAAGGTTCGGAACCTGGTGGATGAGCGGCACGAGTGGCAGTTTCGCAGAAGCAGTATTTTGACGCTGCTATTCTTTACGACTGGACTGATACCGTTTTTGGGCAAGCTCATCCGGCGGATTTGGGGACGGGAAGACTGGCGAAAGCACTACGCCGCGATGCTGAAAAGCCGGGATTATTTTAAGCGCGCGGTGCGGGGGAGAATCACCGAGAAAGTCATCGTCTGGCACAGGGCCGGGCGAGTGGACGCCGAGAAAGCTCCGAAACTGGCGGCGAAAGTATGGCCTTTCTTCTGCCATCTGCCGCTGTCAATTTTACCGGCCGGACTGCATAGAATTCTGACTGACAGGAAGTATGCAAAACAGCGGCTGGCCTACTACTTTGTTCGCCCGGTCCGGCTGTATTTCAATGCCGAGCTGCGCGAGCAGTGGCTGCGCGATATGATGAGTGAGGGACAGAAAAAGCACATGCTCAGCGACGAGGATTCCCAAATCATCCTTTCGCGGATCGGCGAGCCTTTCATACAAAAGTATCTCAAGAGCCTGGCCGTGCACGTTTGCACGTTGCCGGTCACGCAGGTCGTCTCTGTGACATTAGCGGTCATTTATGTCCTGATGCATCCGGAAATGCCAAGAGCACAGTCCTGGGGGATCGGCCTGGGTATTATCGCGCTGTTCCAGGTCACGCCGATTTCGCCGGGCTCGCTGACACGTGGGCTTTACGTGCTGTATCTGGTCATCAAAGAACGCAATTTCAAGGACTACAACATCGCGGTGTTTCTGGGATTTTTCAAGTACGTCGGCTATCTCGCTTTCCCGATTCAGATGACGTATCATTATCCCGTACTATCAAGATTTATGGCGGGACATTGGGCTACTGAGGGGGTGCATATCGTTCCTGTATTTGGCGAGGGCGGCGCGCTTCTGGAGCATTGGGTATTTTGCCTGTTCTACAACTGGCCGTTGACGATCCGGCGTAGAATGCGCAGACGGGCAGAGCTGCGGGCAAAGTTGAAGCCGCGATATTGGCATGCGGGTTTTTGTGCCGTGGCCACGGCGGGAATACTGGGGCTGGCCGATTTCATTTATCTTCGGAACATCGGCGAGCTGCCCGGCCTGCGGGATATCTGGTGGCTGGTGATTTTGGCGCCATTAATCTGTGGGGCGGCGGTTACATTGGGCTGCGGCGGAGCAGCATTAGGTAAGCGGATCGTCACAGCGGCTGTCTGCGGCGTACTGGCCGGAGCAATTTATGCCGGAATTTCATTTTTCTTGAGCCGCGACGGCGGGATTGTGGCAAGTTGTATCTGGCGAATGTTCATTTTTGCAATCCTTGCTACGGTTGGAGCGATTGCTATTGAAATTAAGTTGCCCGATAGCTATAAGGTTTAGTAAAATTTTGTGGCAAAACGAATATTTGAACGTATAATATCTTATCTGGCCGATTGTAAGGCCTATGAAATTGAAACCTTTTTAGTAGAGCCCTGGAAAAATATGTCCTAAGCCTGCTTTGGAGGGTTGTATTAAAATGACATTGGATACTTATAGTTCACTTTGCGACGACTTCTATCTCGACATGTATATAAATACCGAGCTGGATCTGCCGATCGACCGCGATACGATTCTGGCCTTTTTCGAGCGGATACAGAAAAAATATCCGAGCATGGGGTGCTTTTATCGCCGGGGCAAAAGCGAATACTGCCTGGAAGAAGATAGAAACCTCGGACAATACCGGTGGATCAGTCTCGAAACGGACCGTATCGCCTCAGGGGTAGCCAATCCTTCGGATTTCGAAATGGCTTATGCTCAGGACAAACTTGTGCTCGATCTGATGCCGTATATGTTGAGCGTCAATCATCTCGATATCGATTCGCTGGATGTAACTTTCGCTATGGACTTCGATTTTGCGGGCAGTCACGACGAAGTTATTGCCGAGGCGTTATTGGGACAGAGCGCATTTAACTGCCTTCTCGATTCGCCTGATGTCAGGCCCATAGGCTTTTCGCCTGCAATAGTTGTGGCGTTGTCCGACGACGACTACACCCAGGCGCGGATCAGCATCGATTCAAAAACGAGCGTTTACGAACCCGAGAAAAAAGAGCTGAATGAAGGTGATGCGATCTGCTTGTCTTTGACGATCCGCCAATACCCGTCAGCCAGCGGGATATTTAATCCGTTAGAATCTTTCGAAAACCAATGCCGATTAGCCCAGGAATTCATGGATGAAAAAATCGTCCCGAACTTCGTCCAGCCTTTAACCGAGACAATCGCACAAAAAAGGCTGACGTAGAGTTTAACGGAGGTCCTTCAAATGCCGATCGAAGCCCCGGTAAGCAAATACGCAAAGACTAACATTAAAATCTACATCACGGCTTGCCTCGCCGCGGCGGTTATTTTTGCCTACGACGGCTATCTCAGTAAATATAAATGGTCGGGACGTTATAGTTTCTATCAAAAGCATGTCCTTGACAATGGCGGCATACCTAACGCAGCAATGAAATTCAACACAATGTCGCCGCCTTTTTTTCTCGGTGCGGCAGTACTTTTCACCGTATATCTTTTTGTCATTAAGAAAAACAAACTCATCGCCGACGAAAATGAGCTTGTTTTCAGCGAAAAAAAAAGAATCCCTTACGACGCGATAGAAAAAATTAATAAGACCCACTTTCGATCAAAACACGAAAGCACCACGGTAAAACGCGAGTTTGTGGGGCATCCTAATGATGTTTTAGAAGAAAGTAAGGAAGAAGTTAAAGAAGAATGTAAAGATGAACCAACCGGCTATTTTATTATCACATATAAAAACAAGGACGGCAAAGAAATCAATCAGAAACTAAGTGACAGAAAGTATGACAACCTGCCGGCCATTCTGGACCACCTGGTCGCGAAAATCAGTTGAATATTATCTTAGACACTGATTTACCCCATGAGATAACGGTTTTGCCCCCTAAGGGACAAGCTATCTCACGGGGTGAATACAGTCTTGGATTCACCACGAAGGCACGAAGAACCACGAAAAAATAATCAAATGAAATAGCCACAGAGGGCACAGAGCACACAGAGAAAATTACTCAGACCCTGATTAACGCGGATTTTCGATGCTGGGTATTCAAGTTCTGTATTCTCCGTAAGGAGTCCCAAGGACTGCGTTCCTTCACCCTGAGCGGAGTCGAAGGGTTGTTTTTGTCTTTTTTTCCCCTTTCTTTCTTGCTGGACAGGCAAATAGCATCTATAATTGAATATAGAGGATATGACAGCTCTGAAGCGGCAACTTCGTAGTTTGTGCCTTCTTGCTTTATGACGAGAGGCTTGGGATGTTGTACGGAAACCATATATGCATAGTTAGTCGTTTAATAAATTACGCATGGTAAATATACTAATTCAATTGGATCTTGAACTGCTAAAAGAGTTAGTTCAATTAATAGATCAGCAACTCGAACGAATTTGGCAGTTGTG
>CAZHBL010000351.1:0-6014 GCA_964530105.1 uncultured Pirellulales bacterium
ACCTTAACGGCATCGAGGTAGCCAGACGAAACTTCGACGGCACGCCGGCCTGGAACTCCAGGGCCAGCGCCAGCCACCCCGACTCTTTAGCCGTAGACTTCGAGAGCATCGATATTTCTACTTTTCTTACTACTTTACAGCAGGGCGACAATTTATTGGCCATCCAGGCCATGAACAGCTCCACCACGAGCGGAGATTTTCTTATCTCCGCAGAGCTTCTCGCAAGCGGAGGCGATTCCGGCGACAAAGATCTGGATCGTGTCCGGGAATATACAGATCCAATTACGCTGCCCCAGAGCGCCCGGATTAAGGCAAGGGTATTGAGCGGCGACGAGTGGAGCGCACTGAACGAAGCGGTCTTTGCTGTCGGCCCGGTAGCAGAGAATCTGCGAATCACAGAGATAATGTACCATCCACAGGACCCGAACGAAGAGTTCATCGAGCTAAAGAATATCGGTGCCGAAACAATCAACCTGAATCTGGTCAGCTTCACGAACGGCATAGATTTCACCTTCCCAGGTATCGAGCTTGCGGCAGGCGAGCACACGATTGTCGTCCAGAACCGCAACGTCTTCGAAGCACGATACGGCACAAATGTCAATATCGCAGGCCAATACTCCGGCAAGCTGAACAATGCCGGCGAAAGAATCGAACTCGTGGATGCCGTCGGCCGAACTATTCTAAACTTCCACTACGAAGATGGCTGGCGCTCTATCACAGACGGCGAAGGTTTCTCGCTGACTATAATTGATGCTGCGAATCCCGATCCGAGCAGTTGGGACGAAAAAGACTCCTGGCGCCCGAGCGCTTACGCAGGCGGCTCGCCGGACTCCGATGACGGCGACATAATCCCCGACCCCGGCGCTATAGTGATTAACGAAGTTCTTGCCCATTCGCATGCTGAGGCTTCGGACTGGATCGAATTATACAATACTACCGGCACTGCGATTGACATTGGCGGCTGGTTCATCAGTGACAACAACGATAACCTTTTCAAATACAAAATTGCCGATGGAACAACGATTGGCCCGAATGGCTACCTCGTTTTATACGAAGACCTGAACTTCGGCAATGCAAATGACCAGGGTGCTTATGAGCCTTTTGCCCTGAGCGAAAACGGCGAACAGTTATACCTGAGTTCGACAAAAAACAGCGTATTGACAGGCTATCGCACAGTGGAGGATTATGGCGCTTCTGAAACCGGCGTCTCATTCGGGCGATATTTTAAATCCAGCACGGGCAACTACAACTTCGTGGCGATGGATGAAAACACACCCGGCTCTGCCAATTCGTATCCCAAGGTCGGCCCTATCGTAATCACCGAAATAATGTACAATCCCGACTGGCCGGAAGGCGGTTCATATACGAATGACCAATACGAATATATCGAGCTGCACAACATCAACACCGAGCCGGTGACGTTGTACGATTTTGTTACAAGCGAGCCGTGGAAGTTCACCGACGGCATCGAGTTCACGTTCGCAGGCGATGCGCCGGTAACAATTCCTGCCGGCGGCGTGCTCTTAGTCGTCAAATATCCGGCAGCGTTTTCATGGCGTTACCCGGCTGTGCTCCCGTTAGGGACGCCTTACGGTGCTGACGGCATCATTTTCGGCCCATACGAAGGCAACCTGAGCAACGCCGGCGAAAGCCTGGAACTGAGCATGCCCGGCGACGTGGACAATGATGGCGTGCGTCAATATATCCGCGTCGACAGGGTCAATTACAGCGACGGCTCTCATCCGGAGAATTGTCCCGACTTGATTGACCTCTGGCCCGTCGAAGCGGACGGCAACGGCATGTCCTTAACACGAAAGATTCCAACAGATTACGGCAATGATCCCGACAACTGGATGGCAGCTATTCCTTCGCCCGGTGAGTAAATTCAATAAAAGAAACCTTCATTAAGATGTTCCAGAGGGTATTAAGGTATTGGAATACAAAAGAATGAAACGACAATACACCTTAACAATAGCACTATTAGTATTAGTCGAATTGAATGTAGCTCCGGCCTTATATGCCAATCAAAATACTATATCCTGGGAGCGAGCCGCATATTGGGATGGGCGATATCCATCAACCTGGGCCGGAGGAGGTGAGGCCGTACGAGATGTTCTGGAGTATACGGGTTACGAAATTCTCGACGCCGAGAGGTTGAAGGCATGGATGGACACTCGTGTCATGGACGGTAAGTCAAGCGTAGTCGTATTTTGTAAGGACGTCGCCCCGGATACCGTATTGGAGTCGATGTCGTCCAATTGTACGCTTAGGCGATATCTTGAGGCAGGCGGAAAAATTATATGGTATGCGGATATTCCCATGTACTATCAGGGACATGCGGACGGTACGCTGACCAACTACGGACCTGACGGATCGATAAACATATTAGGATTTAATGCCGCTAACGGCTCGTGGGACAGCGAGGATGAAGTGGTATTCACCACCGATGGATCTGCCTGGGGTTTGACTGAAACGTGGCGATCGGTTCGACCGACAGCCACCGGCGGTCTTCGCATTCTGGCCAGAGATACCGGCGGAAATGCCGCTGCCTGGGTCAAGCATTATATTTACGGCGATGACTACCGAGGCTTCGTCAGGCTGTTTGACCGGGCCGGCGAGCCTAATATCAACGACCTTCGACGCGTGGCCGAATATCCTAATGTCCCCGAGCCGATTGTTTTCGACAACCAGGTGGAAAGCGAAGATGATATCGTCGGTGCGTTTTTCTACCCATGGTATGGTAATCCCAACACCAATGATCAATGGATACACTGGGAGGGGCAGGATTATTCACCACCAGTTACATGGTCTTCCAATTATCTGCCTAATTACCCGGATTCGATATGGAATCCAGGTGTGCAACTGTATGACAGCACCAATACGGAGGTCTTGCGATGGCAGGACAGAGCGATGGCTCGTGCAGGTATCGACATAGCTATTGCAAGCTGGTGGGGAATTGGCGGCTATGAGGACGCCGCACTTGCCAAAGCAATCCGTATATGTAAGAGCGTCCAATGGTGTATTTATTATGAGATGGATGCCTACGGTGACCCCTCTGTCCAGAGAATCTATAATGACATCAAGTATGTTATAGACACCTATGGTCCGACACGTAACTATGCCAGGGTTGACGGCAAATGGCTTGTTCTGATTTACGGCGCGGGAGGAGACGAAACAGCAGACCGGTGGCAGCAGGCCAAGGAATTGTTGGCCGGAAATGGATACCATGTGTACCTCAATGGAGACACATCAAATGGAAGGCAGCCGTGGGATGCTGTACATCGTTACAATTCTGTCGTCTATCAAGGGTACACCGATACACTCCCTAACGCGGATGATTCGGCATGGATATCTCCCGGGTTTTGGGGATATGGTGACAGCCCTGTTCTGGAGCGATCATTAAGTAAGTTCGCCTCGGCATGGGATAATATAATCGAGAACAAAGCCAGCTACCGGTTTGTTCTTATCGAGACCTGGAATGAGTGGCACGAAGGAACACAGATTGAATCGGGCCAGGAAGTCATTCCCGATATGCAAGGTTATAGATCCAAGTCAAACGGTGATTATGGGTACACGTTTATTGATACGATTGCTCCGGCGGCGGTGAACAATCTTCACTGGACATCTGCCGGGCATCGTGCGATTGTCCCCGTCAAGCTGGAAGCTGAAGAGATGATTTGGGACGATGATCATAAAATAAAATTATCGGAGGAAGATCCTAATAAGGTTTTAATTTCTGAGAAAGATGTACGAATTGGTTCATCAATTTTTATGCCGGCATATTCAAATGATGTGACATTCACAGTTAGAGCAAATTCTATTACTGCAGGGACAGGAAGGCTTATCGTTTATCCTAAGATGGGACTTTACATAGATGACAACTTGGTTTTTGAGTGGGAAGTTCAAGGATCTGTTCCCAGCTTAGGAATTGAGTCAAATGACCAGGATTATTCTGCTGCCGTATTCGTTGAAAAAGGCATTCACAAGGTAGAATTGGCAGTGACAGATAATGAGGGAGATTCAGATCTGTTTGTTGATTATGTTGATGTCAACGCATTATTTACGGAAAATACATCCACTGAGGAATTTGAAACGGGCGATTTTAACAGATTTGACTGGACATCTTATGGTAATGCAGACTGGACTGTTACCTCGGATGAACACAAGTCGGGTACTTATAGTACCAAAGCCGGCCTAATTAACAACTATGGAAGCACTACGTTAAAATTAACACTTGACTGCATTTCCGGCCAAATCAGCTTTTACTACAAAGTCTCAAGTGAGCGAAATTATGACTATCTCAGATTTTACATCGACGGCACACAACAGAACCAATGGTCCGGCAATGAAGACTGGACACAGGTATCTTTCCCCGTAAAGGCCGGCAGAAGAACATTCGAATGGACATATTCAAAAGACGAGTCTTCTTCCTATGGCTCCGACACCGCATGGATAGACGACATAGTGTTTCCCATTGAATGACATTATATACGAATCTCTGATAAGACAACTAACAAACGGATGACTACATATATAATAGAATAGACCATATTAAAGCAAAGGGCCGGCAAAAAATGTTCAGATATATAAGAATCTTACTACTTGCATTGATAGCAACCACTTATTTAATCAGCCCTGCAAACGCGGCGACATTGGTCATTAACGAATTTGTGGCGCGCAACGATAGTGAACAGCCCCTGAGAAACGGCGAATTGCTGGACGAAGACGGTGATCCTTCCGACTGGATTGAAATATACAATCCAACCGAAGAGGCGATCAACCTCGATGGCTGGTTTCTTACTGATGACGCCAACGATATGGAAAAGTGGGAATTTCCAGCGGTTGAGATTGCTCGTGGTGGATTTCTGGTTGTTTTCGCCTCCGGGAAAAATCGTCGCGATGCGGACGGACAGCTTCATACTAATTTCCAGCTTCGTGCCGGCGGAGAATTCCTGGCCATCGTCCGGCCCGACGGCCGGACAATTGCGCAGGCATATGACGAATACCCACCTCAATTTGCTGGTATTTCCTACGGACTGAGCGGAGGCACCGGCAGCACGCACACAGATACGATACTAATCCCGGAGATTGCCGTCGCGAAAGCATTAATTCCGTCCGATGGTTCACTGGATCTGGCCTGGACAGAGCCGGGATTTAATGATTCCGCATGGCTTGCCGGCGTCACCGGCGTCGGTTACGATTACGCAGGGCTTATAGGTCTCGACGTCGGCGCTATGAGAAATAACAATCAGACCGTATATACCCGCATCCCTTTTGAGGTTAGTGACGTATCCGAGATCGATGAGCTGACTTTGCGAATGAAATTCGAAGATGGCTTTGTCGCCTACCTCAACGGCATTCCTGTTGCCAGTTTCAACGCGGACGATTCGGAAAACATGTCATGGAACGAAGGCGCCACCGCAACACGTGAAGATTCCATAGCCCAGGTCTTCGAGGATTTCGATATAACCGACCACGTCGGCGCGCTGCGGACCGGCAATAACGTGCTGGCGATACACGGTCTCAATACTACTCTGAGCAGTTCGGATTTGTTGATTCTGCCGGAACTTATCGCCACCAGGGTCGAAACAATAGACCTTCCGTCAATGATTGAAGGCTATTTTTACGAGCCTACGCCCGGCAGAGAAAACAGCAGTATCAACGCCAACCTCGGGCCCGCTATTAGCAATGTCACGGAGAATCCGCCGCGACCGTATGAAAACGAAAACCTGATTATCACCGCAGAGGTAAAGGAAACCTTCGAGCCAATCAATGAGGTCACGCTGCTCTGCTACGTCAATTTCGAATTCGGAAGCCGCTGGCTGCCCGATGAAGGTTTACCGATGGTGGACGACGGTTCGGGAGCGGACGCAACGGCCGGTGACGGCATCTACACCGCAAGCGTTCCTTCGTTAGCCTATAATTCCGGCGATATGATACGCTGGAAAGTTACGGCAAGTGACACAAAGGGCAACACCTCGCGCTTCCCGTTGTACCCGTACCCCAACGATTCG
>CAZHBL010000352.1:0-6012 GCA_964530105.1 uncultured Pirellulales bacterium
CCGGCGACCAGCTTATTCTTATCTCCGAGACGAACAGACTGAGAAAAAGAACCGCGCAGTGTCAGTGCAAAGCTATGGTTGGTGATATAGTAGTTGCCGAAGCACAGATCAAATTTATGCTCGTCGATGATGAAAAAGTATAAAAAAAGTTGTTAAAGAGGTAATATGACTCAGATACATCCTAGTGCAGTAATCCATAAAGATGCCCAGTTGGCCGACGATGTTATCGTTGGGCCTAATTGTGTAATTCACAGCGGAGTCACGATCGGTTCCGGCACGATACTCGAAGCCAATGTGGTAATCAATAAGAATGTCAAGATTGGCCAGAAGAACCATTTTTTCCCGAATTGTGTGCTTGGGAGCCGGCCGCAGGTTCTGCGTTTAAAGTCGGATTCCGAGATCGGCGGACTTGTAATAGGCAACGAAAACGTAATTCGCGAACAAGTAACAATACACCGGAGTATTCATGCGGGCGATCTGACTACAATAGGGAATAATAACTTCTTGATGGTCAGTACGCACATCGGGCACGACTGCACAGTGGAAGATAATATTGTGATGAGTAACCTCGTGCAGATCGGAGGGCATTGTATGATCGAAACGGGGGCATGGTTCAGCGGCCTGGCCGCTTCACATCAGTTTGTAACGATCGGCAAGTGGTGCTATATAGCCGGATTAGCCGGGATTAACCGAGATATTCCGCCTTTTCTGACAGTCAGCGGACATTATCCACCGAGAGTTCGAGGAGTGAACAAGCGAGGTCTGAATCGAGCCGGTCTGAGCGAAGAACAACAACAGCGAATATTCGATGCGTATAAGAAGTTATATCGACAGGAAGGCACGTTACTTGAAAATGCAAAAGCTTTGGCAATGGAGGATGAACTCGATGAAAATGTTCGAGCCATGATTGATGCGATAACCAAAAGCAGCGAGCATCAATTTGGCAGGTACCTTGAGCAGTTTAGACATAGTTGATAGTTCACACTTAAACAAATCACAGTGAGCAACGAGAGCTTGATAATGAATAAAGCTATACAAAATACGAATTTACGAACCGCTGTTATCGGCGCAGGCAAAATGGGAGCAATACACGCAAAGGTATATAACCAATTACCTCAGTGCGAACTTGTTGCCATAGTGGATATCGATGCCAACAAGGCTCAGTCTCTGGCCGATCAATATCACTGTCTGGCCTCGACCGATTGCGCAGAGATCCTGAACAAGGTCGATGCCGTAACAATCGCGACTCCAACGGTGACGCATCTGAAGCTGGCGAAGATCTTTATCAAGAAACAAATTGCGGTACTGATTGAAAAACCGCTGGCAGCCAATGTCAGAGAAGGCAGGAAGGTCGTCGCCCTTGCGAAAAAGTACGGCACTGTCGTGGCGGTGGGTCATTCCGAGCGATGTAATCCGGTGGCCCAGGCAATCAAAAGGCTCGATATCCAACCGAAGTTTATCGAGGCCAACCGTATCAGTCCATATCCATTCCGCTCGACCGACGTTGGGGTTGTGCTGGACGTAATGATCCACGATATAGATATTATCCTGTCCCTGGCGGCAAGCAAAATTAAGAGAGTGGACGCCGTCGGTGTCAACGTCGTTGAAGAAAAGGAAGACATCTGCAATGCAAGGATCGTTTTCGAGAACGGCTGTATCGCGAATATTACCGCTTCGAGACTTGCTCTTAAAACCGAAAGAAAGGTCAGGGTTTTCAGCAGGAAGGCGTATCTGAGTGTCGATTATCTCAGAAAGAGCGGGATTATTATTAAAGCAGATCCAAATATTAACGTTCTCAAGTGGATAAAAGGGCACAAAGAATCCGGAGATTTTGACCTGACTTCGGTAAATTGGCCGGATTTACTCCACATCGAACAGCTTAATGTCGATGATAAGGAACCCATCCGTCTGGAACAGGAGGCTTTTCTGCAGGCCGTTACCGATAGAGCATGCACACCTGAGGTCAGCGCCCAGGAGGGACTGGCCGCACTGGAATGTGCACAGAAGATTCTGGCCTCAGTCAAAAAGCACAAGTGGAAAGAAAAAATCGGCGATGATATGTAACGAACGGCCCATGAAACAAACGAAACGGGGTGCCGGCAGAAATGTTTAACTTTGAAAGATATATATTATGAATAGAAAATCTTGGTTCTGTGGATTGTTGATGGTTGTTGTACTGGCGTGCGGCTGCAGTGAGAAAACGAACAAGGCCCAAGCCGACAAAAAAATAGTAAACTTGGAAAGGGATATCGTGAAGTCACAAAGCAACGTTGTGAAGTTGGAAACAAGCATGGGAAATATCGTCATTGAGCTTAATGAGCAGGCGGCCCCTGTCACGGTTAAGAATTTCCTCGGATATGTCGAGGCGGGATTTTATGATGGGGCGATTTTCCACAGGGTCATCCCCGGCTTTATGATCCAGGGTGGCGGTTTCACAAAGCAGATGGTTAAAAAAGAAACTCGCGATCCAATCATCAATGAAGCCAGGAACGGCCTGAGCAATATTCGAGGCACTGTCGCGATGGCCCGGAGCTCCGAGCCCAACAGCGCAACAGCACAGTTTTTTATTAATCACCGTGATAACGATTTTCTGAACTATATCGACGAAAACAAGGCGGGATATGCCGTGTTCGGCAAGGTCATCGAGGGAATGGACGTTGTGGATGCCATCGCATCGGTAGAAACAACTACGCGGTCCGGTATGGAGGATGTTCCCGTCGAACCTGTAATAATACAATCAGCAAAAGTTGTTCCGGAATAAGTTCAAGGTAGAACTGAGTACTATATATCGTCAGGTAATCTGTAGGGGCGGTTCGCGAACCGCCCCTATCTGCTTTTATATGTTGTTTTCGCAGAAAGGCTTGTAAAACTTCATAATACCAGGATTCTTCCCGCTTGCATCATTCACGTTTCATTTTTTCTGTAACGAAAACCAACTTTCGTGCCTCTTTAATATTGAACAGTCAAATTTATACGAGATGAAATATGAAAGGGAAAAATCATGGCGAAGATCTCAAAAATCATTGTAGTGTTAGTCGCGGCAACGCTTTGCATGGTGTTGCTGGCCGGCCATTCCATCGAACCGACCGCCGAAGCACAGTCAAAACAGAGCGGGAAGGCTGAAGACCCGCACCAGGATACGTGTGTCCTGGTCGAGGCATTTGTCGTTGAAGTTAATCTCTCAGAGCTGTATAAGCAGGGAGTCAGTCCAATCGGCCAAAAGCCCGATTCCGTGTCAGTGGAAAACATCCTCAAATGCCTGGAAGCCGGGAACATAGCACAGGTCACCACGGGTGTAAAAGTGGCAGTTCTCACAGGTCAACGCGGAGAGGCCAAAATTACAGAGACTATCTTCAAGAATCAGCAAGTAGCTGTTCCGAGTGACAGAAAAGTTCCCAGGGCTGCAAGTTATAGGAATTATGATATTGGCATGACGTTCATAGCCTCGGCATTCGTCCACCCCAACGGTGAAATATTTGTGAGTTTTGACTTCAACGAGAGCACATACCGGAATATTACCACTGCCGATGAAGTACCACCCAACACCGTGAGCAGGGAATGGTCTGGTGCGGTAAATCTCTATGCCGGCCGGCCCGCTATCGCCGGAGCTACGCAGAATGAAAATACTGCGGTTTTTCTGGTTCTCTGTGCCGACATATAAGGATAAGTAAAACTTGTTCAGGCTTTTAGCTTTAACTTGCTGACTGCCTGGTGGGCAAGCCGGGTCGGCTCCGGCAGGCGATACTTCACGGAACAGTCAAGAACAACTCCGATCGCATCTTCCAGGAGGCACTTGTGCCCTACCGAGACAAAGACCGGCTTGACATTTGTACGTGTTCTAACAACGGCGCCAATTATCTCGGATTGTGTGTTCTGCTTTCCCTTTTCATCCTTCAACAGGCAGTAGGATCCCTTTTCGAGCGGGGGCTCTTCATACGTTCCGGTTAGCCTGCTTTTTGCACAGCCGATTGTCGGCTGATCCAGGAACAGGCCGAGATGTGCCGCCAAGCCGAGCCGGCGGGGATGCGCGATGCCCTGCCCATCGATGATAAACACTTCCGGCTGTGTTTGCAGTTTCTCGACCGCAGCAAGACAAACAGGAGCCTCCCGAAAAGAAAGCAGACCCGGTATATAGGGAAAAGTGACCTTTCGCGAAGCACTCACTATCTCCACAACCTCAAATCCGGGCGGTCGCAAAACAACAACCGCAGCGAAAATTCTCTCGCCGTCTCTGCTGAATGCACAATCAATCCCGGCGATCAGTTTCGGGCCTTTCTTTAAGCACGTAAACTCCACTTTGCAGGCCAATTCCGCCTGCACCTCTCTGGCCCGTGAATAAGACAAATTCCAGCTATGCAACTTTTTCATGGATTATCGACCATCGAGTATTGGTTTTTTACCGGACGAAAAGCATTTTACCTTTTCAATGTGTTGTGCTACAATGACCAATTTGTGTTAATGTCGACTTTGTGCAATATTGTTACTGAGGTCAGTAAAGACATAATATGGCCGGAAAAGCAGAAAAAGTAATTAGAATTACAGGTGCTTCCGAGCACAATCTTAAAAATATCAGTCTGAGCATTCCTCGTGATAAAATGGTAGTTATCACCGGAATCAGCGGTTCAGGAAAAAGCTCGCTCGCTTTCGATACGATTTATGCCGAAGGGCGCAGGAAATATGTCGAGTCGCTGAGCGCCTACGCCCGGCAGTTTCTCGAACAGATGCAGAAGCCGGCGGTATCCGATATTTCGGGTCTGCCGCCGACGATTGCCATCGAGCAGCGAAGCGCCAGTCACAATCCCCGTTCGACCGTAGCCACCACCACTGAGATTTATGACTACTTCAGAGTGCTTTTTGCCCGCGTCGGTCAACCCCACTGCTGGGTTTGCGGCAAAGAAATCACAAGCCAGCATTCCTCGCAAATCGTCGAGTCCATTCTTTCACGACCGGAAGGTACGAAAATCCAGATATGTGCCCCGCTGGTTCGCGGTAAAAAAGGCGAGCACAAGGATATTTTCGCCCATATACAGCGAGAAGGATTCGTGCGTGTCCGTGTTGACGGCACGATCTACGATATTCGTAACGTGCCGGCTCTGGACAAGAACAAAAAACACGATATCGCTGCGGTAGTCGACCGGTTGATCCTCAAGGATGTGATTCGCATCCGGCTGGCCGACTCGGTAGAGACGGCACTGAAACTGGCTGACGGAGTGCTTCTCGCATTGCTGCAGGAATCCAATGCGGACAAAAAAAATGGCGGTGACGGAAAATGGAAAGAAACGATCTATAGCGAGAAATTCGCCTGCCCGAAGCACCCGCAGGCAAGTCTCGAAGAGTTATCGCCCCGGCTGTTCAGCTTCAATAGTCCCTATGGCGCCTGCAAAAGCTGCGACGGTCTTGGAACTATTCTGGAGTTTGATCCCGATCTGATTGTGCCGGACAAAAGCGTCTCACTGGAAAACGGCGCTATCGACGCCTGGCGTAAAGGCGGAAAGAGAATGAATATCTTCTACAACAGACTGGTCAAACGATTCTGCAGGAAGATGGGTATTGACAAATCAATACCATTCAACCAAATACCGGAAAATTACAGAACAATTCTAATGTATGGAACTACCCATCCTGACGTAAAGAAATACGGCGTGTCGTTTGAAGGAGTGATTCCAAACCTTAACCGGCGATGGGAAAACACAACCAGTGAATATGTTAAGACCAGATTGACCAGCTACCTGTCACAACATCCCTGCCGAAGTTGTGATGGCGCCCGGCTGCGACCTGAGGCGATTGCTGTCACTATCGGCGGCAAGAGCATCAATCAACTGACCGCTTTAAGTATCGAAAAAGCCCAGGCTTTCTTCAAAAAGCTGAAATTGGACGAGGAGCAGGCACAGATTGCCGCCGCGATTTTGAAGGAGATAAAAGCACGGCTTAAATTTATGTTCGATGTCGGTCTCGGATACCTGACTCTGGACAGGATGAGCAGCACTCTTGCCGGCGGAGAAGCACAGCGAA